>NZ_CABVDF010000004.1:0-43323 GCF_902497045.1 uncultured Blautia sp.
TGCATAGGCAGTGATATCTTTGAGATGAATGTGTCAACCAATATTGACAATATCAGATTTTTCGGTTTATCTGTTAGAATTTTAAATGGTTTCCGGATAGGCATATCCGGTTCTCCATCAAATTCATTTCCGACTGCAGAGTGCAGATGAGGAATTTCAAAGTCACCAAGTTCTACATCTTTCCACAACTTTCCATACTGATCTTGATATACTGGGCGAGCCCATTCATCCGTACCAATATAATGAAGAAGACGAGTGGGTTCTTCCGGAATAAGAATCAGTTCATTCGGGGACATGATTACTTCATCTAAAGCAAGCGCATCCAGTTTTTTGGACATATTGTAGAGGGAAGAGAATCGTTCCTCTAGCTTCTGAACTTGTACGTCAGACTCAGGATAATCAAAACAGCAGTGAATATCAGGTGTCAGATTGTCGGTTTCTTTATCTTCACCAGTATGAATTTCCAAAATGATACCTTCTAATCCTGCATAATCGCTGTCATCGCTTGTCCGCACACGTTGTCCGGGCTTGAGGATGACATTACCCCATTTTAATTCAGTCGTTGTATTCTTCATGATACCATTCCTTTCTTGCATGGAATCGGCATTTGCAAAAGAGGCACAGGATAAATCCATGCCCCCTTATAAGTAACGTTTTATCCGTGCCAATTCTCATAGATTCATAATTTTCCAGTAATTCATTTCTATTGTTCATAGTAATCCTTCGAAATAAAAAAGAGACCACTCAAAAGCAGTCTCTTCGTAAACATAAATTTAATTAAATTTGTATTGCTCCAGTAAATAAATAGGCAATGTTTCTGTTTTACCGTCTATACCACCTTTGGTTGCTCCCTTTAAATAAAGAAGCTTATCTGCTTTTCCTTGAGCCAGAGCTTTCTGGGCAGTAGAAGCAGTACCTTTTCCAGCTTTGACTTCTATTAAATAGCGGGTGGAAGAGGATAGGCTTTGTGCTACAAAGTCAATTTCTCCGCCACGGTAGGTAGCAAAAGCAGGGGTTTCAAAGGAAATTTCCTGTGGAAAATCTTGGCGTTTCTTCAGGTTGATATAGACATAATTTTCATTTAATGTGCCTGCAAGTACACGGGAATCGGTACCGGTACGTGTTAGATAATAGTTTGCCAGCCCCATATCCATGAAGTAGCAGCGGCTTGCGGACTTAAAATCCAGAATATCCATTTCTGTTATTTTGGCACAGAATCCGATGATTCCGGAAAAGTACAGCCAGCTAATGGCACGGTTGCAGGTAGCCTTTGAAATATTGCTGGAGTAGTCTTTGGTTACCAGTTTTTGCAATTCTTCACTGATGCTGTCTTCTGAAAATCCTTTCTTTTCACGATTTAAAATACGGCAGATGGAAAAGAAAATATGGGTAAACACTTTGGTATCCAAAATATCCGTAAAATAGCGAATGGATTCATTGGTAAAGGTATCAATGATTTTTACGAGTTCGCCTTGAGCTTTTACGATGTTCCGGTTTTCCAGATAGTTTTCGACCACTTTGGGATAGCCACCAATCTGGCAGTACAGCTCATAGGTTTCCTTTAAGCGATCATAGACCTCTGCCCTAGAAGGAACAAAAGGTATTTTTTTATAATCTTCATACAGGTTTTGGTCATAGGCCATCAAAAATTCCTCAAAAGAAAGTGTGTAGATAGTAAGCTTTGTGACATCACCACTGGAATAACGAAATTCTGGATCATAAATCCGTCCAAGATAGCTTCCAGTGATGATGAAATGGGCTTTAAAGTGACGTGTAAACTCCCGGATACGGTTATAAATTTCGGAAGACTCCTGGATTTCGTCAATAATGATGACGGTATCTTCAGAATCAATAAAGTCCGGTTCATATAACTGGAAGGCATCGTGGAGAGGATGCTCCCGCCGTTTTGTTCCAGGTGTCCAGTCGGTTGCCTGTTTATAACATTCCATAAACTGTTTACCGCTTAATTCAAACAGGTTAATATAAATTTTGTGTTTGTAGTTTTCGTCAGCGAATTTCTGTATCAGGTAGGTTTTTCCAACCTGACGGGCTCCACCGACTTCCAGGGTACTATGACCTCCTTCATTTTTCCAATCCAGAAGACGGTCATAGACAAAACGCTTCAGATACATAAGCACAAATCCTTTCTTTAAAATCTATCTTTCATTATAGCAAAATATTTGCAGTTCATACAGTGCCAAATTGGATAAATTATGTTTTAACATTCAAATTGAAGCTTTGCACGTATATCCATAAGAATTTTGCCCAGATGATTTTCGCCATGACCATTTACAGAACCCCAAAAGTAATCTCCCCAGTTGTTTCCTTCAACAAGGTGACAATTACCAGTAGCAAGTAATGCTTTATATAGGGTAGGATTCTGCATGAATTTGCACATACAAATTTCATACATGTACATAAGCTTTACACTTTCCCAGTCTGAACGTAGCTGCACTTCTCTTCCCAGTTTTTTTGCATCTTTTGGATTCCTTAATTTGGTAAATTGAAGCTGCTCTTTAGGGGAAATAGTCTTTTGTGCCTGGAAAGCAGCCTCATTATTTGCATACCAGTAGCCCCGGTAATATATCCGGGAAGGATAGAAGTTACTAAGAAAAGCGTATGCTCCATGAAAGTGGTCAATTGTTTGCTGGTAATGATTCGAATAGGTATTAATATACATGTAATCCCTTCTTTCTTATACAAAAAAGGAACCGCTTATGGTAAGCAGTTCCTTCTTAAACATATTTTTTTGTTTGTTATTTGTTTATTTGTGCTTCTTGTTGTTCTTCGTAATAGCGGTCTGCAATATAGCCAGCAGATTCCGCCCAAAGAGTATTTTCTGTATTTTGCAAGGCTTTGTAAGTTTTTGAGTGATAAAATTTGCCCATGGCATCCGGAAAGGAAAGATTACTCTTTTCCATAATAATATCGACAACATCCCGGATCTGAATATACAGATTCATTGAAATATCTTTTCCGTTAAAAAAATATTTACCTTCCATGTTTTACACATCCTTTCGAGATTCCAATACCAGATGTTCAAGAGCAAGTGGGGTGTGAAAGGAAACCTGATTATTAACCTTATTATACCGAAGCCTTGTAACCGCTTCATCCACGCTCAAGATACCGGACAAATAAAGTTGTACAGTTTCCATGGTATTATCATCCGCAACAGGCCCAATTACAACATCATAGTGATGCTGGATACCGCCGACAGTACGGTTGAGTTTGACAAACTCCAACCATTCCTTGTCCAAGGTGGCAAAATGTTTGATTTTTAGTTCCCCGGATTGCTGGAAGATATACCGATACACATATTTGCCGCCAGTATGAGTACGCAAGTACAGGCGGTTCGCCCATTCATTTGCCTGCTGTTCGAGAACTGTGCAATAAAATCCACGACCAAAATCACGACGGTTATGTGATTTGTTCAAATCGATTTTATCAAATGCAATATTGGAGCCATGGAAAAGAACAAGCGTGGGCGTATCTTCTTCTATAATATCTTCTACGTATTGAAAAGTATCATGAATATCTAATTGGTGCAACGTTTCGTGTTGTACCAGTATTTTTTCAAATACTTGATGTTTGTAGAAAATATTAAAGGCATCGTCTTCCGATAGTTGGTGCTTTTTAGCATAATATTCCAGTGCTTCAATTGATAGCATCTCTATATCTGATTGAATACTCATATACGTTATCCCTCCATTTGCTTTCATTATATCAAAAAAGAAGGTGCTTTCCAACGGTAAAATAATTATAAATAAAAAGTCGCAAAAGATGTTTGAAATGGGGCATTCACCCCATTTCACTATCCCCATACTTCGCCCATGATTTCCACAAGAAAATCATCTAATGGAAAATCGGGAGGAAGTAATTCACCAAACGTTTCTTGAATTTCTTGGATAACTTCCGTATAAGAAGAATACGCCTGTGAAAATAAGTGGGAAGAATTTTTAAGTTCAATGATATAAAATTCTTCTCCTGGATTTAAGTCCAGTTCTTCCTGATCTTTGATCCTCCATACCGTCATAGACTCGGCAGTGCCATAACGACAGCCATCAAGTTTCTCACAAAGATATTCCTGAAAGGCTAAGAGTGATTCTGGATCAGAGAACTCTTTGTATAAATCAGGAAAAACTTCCTCTGTATATCGAAGGATAAGATTAGCAGCCTCTTCTGTAATAAGAAATCCATAGATATGAAAAACGGATGTAATGATACTCATAGATTTCTCCTTACGCAATCATTTCAAGAAACTCATCTTCAGATAAAATCTTAATGCCGAGAGACTGGGCTTTTGCTAATTTACTTCCAGCTTTTTCCCCACAAATCAGATAATCTGTCTTTTTTGTGACAGAACTGCCGGCTTTTGCTCCAAGCTCAATGATCTTGGAGTTGATTTCATCCCTTGTAAAATGAGCAAGTTTTCCTGTTGCAACGATAGTACATCCTGTAAATACATTTTCTTTCATCATAGTGTTCATTTCCTTTCTTTCTTCAAATATAAGTTCTTTTTGGAGTTCGTGCCAGAGAATTAGATTGTTTTCATCAGAGAACCAGTCATGGATATTCTGATTCAGAGTATCACCAAAGTCATCTAACTGGGTGAAATCATAGTCACCAGAGGCAGCGTCAAAAAATTCCTGCAGACTGCCGTGGAATACTGTATCCAAAATCCTGCTTTTGGTTCGTCCGACCATAGGAATATCCATGGAAACCAGGAATCGGACAAAGGTAGTATTCCGGCTGGAAGTAATGGAATTCCATAATCTTTCAAAGGATTTTTTACCGAAACCTTCCAACTGTAAGATTTCTTCCTGATGTTCATTTAGATGGTAAATATCCGGAAATGTCTGGAGATAACCCAAAGTCAGGAATTTTTCCAAGGTAGTTTCGGAGAGTCCCTCGATGTTCATTGCTTTTTTTCCAACGAAATGTGTAAAGCGTTTTCGGATCTGGCTATCACAGTTGGGATTGTCACAATGCACTGTTTCAATGAGACGCCCATCATTTCCTTTTCTTTGATAGATACGAGTCTGAGAACCACAGCATGGACATGCAGGAGGAACTGCATTTACATAATGACCACGTTCCATGTTTTCCTCAATATGAGGAATGATCATATTGCGTTTTGATACAGAAATTCTACAACCTGGCACCAATTCTAATTCTTTGATAAAGGTCAGATTGTGCAGGGTTGCTCTGGAAACAGAGCATCCGTCAATTTCCACAGAGTCAAAAACTCCCACAGGTGCAATTTCTCCGAAACGGGTGGGTGTCCATTCTATATTGCGAAGAGTGGTTTCGTAAGTTTCGTCTTCAAACTTAAAAGCCAGTCCATCTTTATAATGATGTCCGGTACGCCCACAGCTTTTGGAATAGTCCAGACTGTCGAAAATCATTACAATTCCGTCAATAGGCAGATGTTTTTTGCCTGCCAGAACAGTCAGATTTTCAATATACTGGTTTACAAGATCCAAGGTTAAAGGCTGGGTTGCAACAATATAAGGACAAGGCTGGAAGCCATAGTCAAACAGGCTGGAAACCTTTATAGATCTGCTGTCTGGAAAGAGAAATGGAGAGTCCAGACCTTCCAGAACATTAAAAGGCATAAAGTGCAGACAGCGCCCTGCACAATTTGCCGGATCAAGACTTCGCACAGAGCCAGAAGCCAGATTTCGCCCATTTTTGTAAGGTTCTCCTTTTCCATCTCGGAGGGTTTCTTTTAAACGCTCAAAGTCATTGGTTGGGATGAAGGATTCTCCAACAATCACCAGCCGGCCTTTATATGGAATTGAGAGAGGGACATCAACGTATGCAGGGATGTTATGGGTGATAAGTTCCCCAATTTCTCCGTCGCCACGCGTGGAAGCCTCTACAAGTGTTCCATTTTCGTAGACCAATTTAGTCGTTAATCCGTCCAACTTCAGCATAAACAGAACTGGCTGCTTACCGGCAAAACTTATCAAGTCCTGTACCTGCTTTGTCTTATCTAAAGAGAGCAAAGGAACCGGATGCTTTACTTTGGGAAGTTCACTGATGGGAGTATAGCCTACGGTTTGTGTCGGTGAATTGGATAAGACAAAGCCTGTCTGCTTTTCTAATTCCACTAATTCATCGAAGATTCGGTCATATTCCGCATCACTGATATTCGGACTGTTCTCATTATAATAAGCGTTACGCTGTAAATTCAGATAGTCCACCAGTTGTTTGATTTTTTCCACGTTTGATAATTCATTAGAGTGGTTCATTTTATTCTTGTCTCCTTTTTTATGGTATAGTTGTAATTCTTATCTGTTCCGGTTTTTCTTCCTCCTTTCTTTGCGTTCAGGCATAAAAAAAGAGAATGACACGGATGTTCATTCTCTAATGCGTGCAGTTTCCTGCAAAATAAAAAAAGCCAGAAGTCCCTGCTAGTAGCGTGGTATACTTCTGACACTTTTACAAACCTAAACTGCGTGCGTATATCCTTTCCGGATGACACAAATAATAATTACATAGTAAGTGTAACACTATATGTAGTATGTGTCAATATAAAAACGCTATATATTGTTTATCCTGAGAGAAAAATTACTATATATAGAGGAAGCATGGATATGGAAAATATTATCTCTTGATTTCAGAACGTATGTTCTATATAATGAGATATAAAGGAGGGGAACGTGAGTTTGGGAAACGTGATTTTTCATATAGATGTAAATTCTGCCTTTTTGTCCTGGGAAGCGGTATATCGGCTGCATCATTTGGGATGGAAAGGCGATTTAAGAGAACAGGTGTCAGCGGTAGGTGGGGATATGGCGATGCGTCATGGAATCATTTTGGCAAAATCCATTCCAGCAAAGAAATATCGGATACAGGCAGGTGAATCAATCTTGGAAGCAAAACAGAAATGTCCAAATCTTATCTTAGTGCCTCCGAATTATGGACTGTATGAGAGGTGTTCCAAAGCTTTTATGGGAATTTTGCAAGAGTATTCTCCCGCAGTGGAACAATACTCGATAGATGAGGCGTTTGTAGATATGACTGGAACGGAATTGCTTTGGGGGACACCAGTGGAAGCAGCGGAGAAGATGCGGAGACAGATTAAGGAACGGCTTGGATTTACAGTGAATATCGGTATTTCAGAGAATAAACTGTTAGCTAAGATGGCAAGTGATTTTCAGAAGCCCGACAGAGTGCACACGCTATGGAAGTCTGAGTTACAGAAAAAGATGTGGCCATTGCCGGTAAGCGACTTGTTTTTTGTAGGACGGGCAACAACAAAGACACTTTTCAAGTTGGGAATTCGTACCATAGGAGATTTGGCAAAGAGTGATCCGAGTTACTTAAAAAAACATTTGAAGAAACATGGGGAAGTTGTCTGGGGGTTTGCAAATGGGATTGATGTGTCTGTAGTTCAGTCTGCCCCGCCTGCCAATAAGGGATACGGCAATTCTACAACGATTCCTTTTGATGTGACAGATGCATCTACAGCAAAATTGGTGCTGTTGGCTTTGGCAGAGACAGTAGGAAGCAGACTTCGTGGAGCAGGAGTCAGGGCAGAAGTGATTGCAGTAGGGATCAAGAATTATGATCTCAGTTATGCCAGTCACCAGATGACGCTTCAGAATGCAACCAATATTACGAAAGAGATTCATCAGTGTGCCTGCCAGTTATTTGACCAGCTCTGGGATGGGACACCCATCCGGCATTTGGGAATCCATACCAGCCGCATCAAGGATCAGGTGAATATGAGGCAATTGGATCTATTTGATACGAATGATTATGAGAAGCTGGAAAAAATGGATGAAACGATAGATCAGATCAGAAAACGGTATGGGAATGACTCGGTAATACGTGCGGCTTTTTTAGGTGGGTGTATTGATCACATGAGTGGTGGCATTTCACGGGAAAAACGTTCTGTGGACTATGAGAAATTAAAGACAGAATAGCGGGAAGGGGGAAGAAACGGTGGCATTTGGAATCGGAATAAATACAGAGCATACAGAGCAGGAGGCTTTATCCGGAACCTATCATGAGGTGGCAGTCCAGTGCTGGTTCACAGCTACCGGAAAATCTTTGCCGTTGATGTTGAAGGTAAAAGGGGAGGATGAAGAGATTATCCAGATCAATCATATTCAGGTTCTGACTGTAGAAAAACAGTGGTATGCGGGGATTGTGAACTGGAAGTATAGATGTCAGGCGGTACTTTTGGGAAAACAAATCAATTTTGTGCTTCTATTTTGTCCGGAGGATTGTGCATGGAAACTGGTTGTATAAGATACCCAGGATGAAGTAAAATATGAATGAAGGAGGACAGAAAATGTGCGGAAGATATTATGTGGATGATGAAACTTCACGGGAGATTGAGAAGATTGTAAAGAAACTGGACCAGCGTTTAAAGATAGAGCATGGACAGGACATCCACCCGTCTGAATCTGCAGTTATACTTACAAAGGAGTGTAGGGAAGTGGCTGCGAGGCAGATGCAGTGGGGCTTTCCGGGGTTCCAGGGAAAGGGGCTGCTTATCAATGCAAGGGCAGAGGCGATACTGGACAAGAAGACCTTTCGAGAAAGTGTGCTACATCGCAGATGTGTGATTCCCGCCCGTCATTTTTACGAATGGAATAAAAACAAAGAAAAATATACTTTTCAAAGCCAAAAGCAGGATACCATATTATTTATGGCAGGGTGTTATCAAATCTATAATGGTCAAAATCGTTTTGTTATTCTGACTACACAGGCAAATGCTTCCGTAGCACCGGTGCATGAACGGATGCCATTGCTTTTGGAACGACAAGAACTGGAAGATTGGATTATGGAGGATGCAGCGGTAGAATTTATTCTTGCTAAGAATCCCATACTGTTGAATCGGACAGCAGAATATGAACAACTGAAATTATTTTCATAAGAAGAGCCGCATAGTGCGGCTCAGATAATTTTGTAACATTTCATTTTTGGTGATTGTAAACATAGAAAAGAGTTATATATGATAATCAACACAGGCTAATACGGTATCTTCTGATAAACCATCAATATATCCGTCAATTTCTTCAGACCAATCAGAACTTTCTTTCCCAATCACAATATCATCACGGGATCTCCACATGGATTCATCAATGATGTCATGAAGTGGGAGTGGATATTTTACTTTTGGGGAAATGGTATTCTTTTTTAGATAGGAAGAAAGAGACTGCCCTTTTTGATAGACATACTCACCATATACGGAAATACCAATATCGTTCATTTTTCCGTAGAAATCTTTTTCACAGATTCCTGTTTCAAAGATATGTTTTAGTTTTTGATAGTGTTCTTTTGCCGTATGTATTTCCCAGTCGTGCATACATTGCCAAGCAATGTCTTTTTTTCGTGCCGCTGAAACCCACATATAACCATCTGGTGCCGGGCATGTCTTATCTGCTATAGCCCAGCTTGGTTCACCAAGAACATAATCTTTACAGGTGGTTTTCACTAAAAGCATATCTGCCCATCGGCCTCCGATTGAGTACCAGTCCCACATAGCATTTGGATTGCAAAAATAGCCATATTTTTGTACTTCTTCATTAAATGGAATCCATCCATCATCGGCAAATGATTGGAAATCAGGATACAGTTTTTTGTTAGGATAACAGAGCATTGCCCGCATCCTTTTTGCACGCTTGGTACGTTTTATGTGATGCAATGGTCCTGCATCACGTTGAAAAACTTTTCCTTGCTGCAGGATATATTTTTTAAAGAAAGAGGGATGATTTTCCGTTACCAAAGTACCATTTGGTAATCGGATGCAATCTGTCGTCCCCTTTTCATAATCATACTCCAGCTCTTGTGTATGGTCGATAAATTCTAGATAGCGTTGATCCGTTGTAGTTTCGCTGTATGGTTCCATAATGTCATTGATGCATGATGTGACCTCTCTGGAAAAAGTGGTTTTTAAGCTGCGTAATTTCCCTAACATAAGTTCACGCAAAATATGGTTTTGCACTTCCTTCTCTTTTTCTATTTGTTCTTCAATCTCTTTATTTGTATTCTCGTCTTCGATAATCTCTGGGATTTCCAGCGTTACTAATGATAAAAAATGCATAAAATCGTCCTTTCTATCAAAGAAGGGAAACCCATAAAAAGTTTCCCTTTTTGACATAAAAATTTTTGAATTTAGAATCCATTGTTTATTTGTTCTGTTGCTGCAGGCATAGGAGGACTGGATTTTACATAGATTAATAGTTTCCCATGCAGATCCAAATCCTGTTTACTCCATTGCCCATTCTCATAAACCTTTTGGGTAATTGTATTGTAGATAATTGGCGTATCCTCTACACGTTGCATATCAACGACAAGGCAATCCTGAAGGGCAATATATGGATATAAAGCATCTTCAATATATGTCCTTAATTTTAATGCCTGCCTGTGCAGTAGTTCCACATCATACAGTTTTGATAAGGTATAGCTCATTTCTTTGAGCATCCCAGATGTTGTAATGGCCTGTTGGATAACAGAAATCTGCTCTTCCAGAGATACATCTGGATTTATCATAAGCTTTGATAATGTAATTTCTTTTACAAAAGCTGTTGCTGTATCACCAATTTGCTTTTTTAGGGTTTCATAAGGAACCCGATACTGTGTCTGTAAAATTTCAAGTGGAACGTATTCCCGGTTTCTCTTTAAAGTTGAAAGCAATTCACAAAGCCTGCTTCCCAATTCATATATGTTATTCAAGCACACATCACTTCCGATACGGTCTCTGGTGTATGAACCAAATGGTAAATGGTATTTTCTGTTTCGAAAACGATACTGTCACTTGATACCTCCAAAATCGTTAGGATAGGAGATGTTAGAATAGAGAAACCATTGACCCCGGAAATAATAGCACGTTCCCCAACCCGTAGCGGAGAATAAAACCATCCAGAGAGTGTCGTTATTTGTTTATCTTTCACATGGTGCTTTCGATTTGTCATAGTGTTCACACTCCTTTTGTAGCGTCATAGAAAATCTGTTTTTCATGGCTCGTTTTTATGTAACCGAGTAACTCAAACGAAAATATCCTTTCGATACAGGTATATATTCGTCTGGGTGTTCATATAAAGTGGCACGGATACGTTCCTGATAATGCGGATTCTTTTTCACTTTTGGGTGTTCCTTTAATAAATCGTACAGGTCTTTTAAAGCCCCTCTTCCTCCAATACTCTCCATTGTCAGCCGGATTAGATGATGCCAAGTCAGTGCAAGAATATCTGTATTTTGTACAGAAAACACACCTTCTTGTCGGATGCTGAAGGGGATAATGAAAGAATCCGCTTTTTTCAGCAACAGAGCATATTCTGTCACAATGGGAATGAAAGGCTTTTTGTACGTCCGATTGTCGGAAACACAATTAAACTGGCCCTTTACCAGAAAGGATTCAAAATCACCCATCCGCATTAAATCATGCTGCATACTATAGAATTTACCATGGAGCCGCATATCGCCTACCAGTATGGCAAGCCTGCCACCTTTCCGAAGTGCCAGGAAAAATTTCCGGATACAGTGATTTAGTTTTTCTAGAAAATCCGAATAGTTTTCACAGCGGGATAGGTCGTCCGGGTGAGGGTTTCCCCAGATATTTCCGGAATACTGGATCATATTATGGTAAGGTGGATGGAAAAAGATGAGATCAGCGGAATCCTCCACTTCATCTTTTAGGGCATTCCAGTTACCTTTTCCATAAGCAGGTGCCGGATTTAGATCATAGAGCAGGGAACGTACCTGATAACGGTCAGCCGCCGCCTTTGAAGTCCCAGAGCCACTCATAGGATCTAAGAGGGTAAAGGTGCTGGTATCTTTTCCGTAATACCGCTTATCGTCCAGGCAATAGCGTAGAAGTGCTGCAACCACTTCGGGGGAGCAGTTACCACGCCACTGGCTGTTACCGCCTTCTCCCCGTTCTGGGTATGCCATGAAAGAAGTCAGTTCCTTTCCTACACGTTTTCGCAATCCTTCCGTTCCAAGCATGTCAGCGACAGTACGCCATTGGGAACCAAATTCAGCTTCTAATAATTGTGCTGCCCGATGCAGCATTAAGTCATTCATTTTATATCACCGTCCTTTCATAATTTTGTTGGAGATAGCGGGAAATCGCCGCCGCAGTCATTTTGGCACAGCCTAGATCCATTTCGCTGAAAGGCTGTTGATTTTTTGCACATAGTAAAAGTCCCAGGGCTTCCCCCAATTCGTCTTTTTTAGAAATAGGGAAAAAGGCTGATATGGGATATTTTCCTGTCATAGTAGGGTATATGCGTTCCTTTTCAGAGAATAATTTCATCTTTCCCTGTTGCAGAAGCCTTTGAATACTTTCTGTTACAGGCATATTAAGTGCTGTATGATAATTCTTGGAAGCAATGATTTTGGAATGATTACATAACAGGATCCGGCAAGGGACATTACTATGTAAAATATCCAGAAAACTGTCTAACCGGATATCCATAGGGATATGGGAGTCGCATTTACGAAGACAGATGTTGCGTGTGTCAGCTTCCAGCATCAATACATCGCCTGTATGAAGCTGTAGGGCTTTTCTTACTTTGGCAGGAATAATGATCCGCCCTTGTTGGTCAATATTTAGTGTTGTGGCATAATCCATAGAAATCTCCTTTCCTTTATAAAAAGAAGCAGTCTTTTCGGCTGCTTCTTTGTTGAAATTCTTTAAGCGACATACATACCATTCAGATATTGCTCTTGTGGCTGTCCCTGTATATAGGAAGTCATTTCATCTGGCTGTGGCTGTATATTTTGTGCCATTCTTGCTTCCTGTTGCTTTTTAAATTGTTGTTTGCCGTTTTGAATCAGGAAGGATGCAACGTAGTTTTCCCAATTTACGATATAGGAATCAGCACGTTTTAACAGCATATAAAAATCCATATCTGTCAATTGTATAAAAGCACTTTTTTCAGAGATAAAACTTTGAGCCTGCATATAAGTGCCGCCGTTATGATTCTTTTTTTTGATACCTTTTCCGTTATTAATTTGAATTCTCCATGGGCTGGTCAGTATTTCCTGCTGGTTGTTATATACGTGGCGGGAAATAAAAAACTGTTGTGCAGTAGAATAGCCATTACCATCCGGCACACCAAATATTTTACTTTGTGACCATTCAAATTCAGGAAAGCCAGCGGTAACTCTGGACAGCAGAAATTGAATTTGTTCGGGTGCCAGATGAAAACGGGTGATAATATTTTTATCACCGGTACCACTAGAGTAATCCTGTATGGAGATTCCAATAAGGGAGTGAACTTTATGACCATTTTCTTCAAATTCTCCTTTTGCATGAAGCTGTGCATAGCTGTTATAACTTGTGTAGCGGAGGCGGTCATACAGTGCAATTAATTTTTTACTGGTCTGTACTTTGCATATCTGATCTGTAATTGAGTTTTGATAATTTTCACTCATGTATGTTTTCCTTCTTTCTATTTCAAATATTGTTTTACAAGCTGTGTCATATTTTTGGGTAAATCTTCTAATTTGGTAATATCTAAAAAAACATCCTGATAGATTCTGCGGATGTTTTCTTTGTCATCACCAATTGCTGCAGCAAAGATTACAATGCCACGTTTACGATATTCATTCTTGATGCCACGAAGATCTGCTTCTGCTTCCGTACCACTGTACCCACAATCTGCGGGCTGTCCGTCAGAGATTATGATGAGGAGTTTTTGTGATTCTGGACGCTTTGCCAGGTGTTCCGCAACATAACGAAGTGCAGCTCCATCCCGGTTGCCATTACGGGCAGACATATCCATCAGCCGGTAACGGTCAGAGGCATCCAGAGAATCAAATTCAGCATAGGAATACAAAGCAACACCCTTGGAATCTGTAGAATGCCCATAAATGGTAATAGGAATTCCAAGGCTCGTACAGAAATCATATAGTACGATTGCAGTTTTCCGGGCATGGGTAATACGATCTCCCCAGCCCATAGAACCACTTTCATCAACCAAAAGTCCCACGGAAAGTTTTTGTTCTTCATCCGGAAGCCTGGTTCTGGTAAAGATACCGCCGTCCTTTCGGTGTAAAGCCCGCATATCCAGCCTTTTACCAAATAACAGGTTTTTTTGTTTCCCGCCTTCTGCTTCTTCTTTTAATAAAGGAAGAATGGAGCTTTGCAGCCGTTTGGAGGTCCGCAAAAGAGGGGAAGCAACTGTTTGATAAGATTTGATAAAAAAGTCGGAAACTGGATTGATGCGGTGGATTGTTACATGGATGCCTGCATGGGCATTTCCATAATGTATTTCATCCGCCGATTTTTGCAAGTATTCTGTTAATTCCTGTTCATAATCATTTTGGGCTTTTTCCGTAGCAACATCATTTAGGATGCGTGCAAGATCATTCGCTGCATTTTCATAACCGGAACCGACATACTGTGATGCGTATGTGATTCCTGGATTATTTCCATCTAATATTGCTGTAGTCTTAGCAAGATCAATTCTGCCTCCTTCTTCCTGCAGTACTTTTTCTGCCTGGTTAATCGCATCTTGCCTGTAATTCGGATCAAGACCAGATAAGTCACAGGTTATAGGAGTTTTTGATTTTTCTGTAGGACCTGGAATGTTTTTGGGGATTCCTCCGTTTTTACCAGTTGGAAGAGGAGATCCGCTACCTGATTCTTTCCGCAGCAGATTTTCCAGAGCGTCGCTAACTTGGGTACTATCCTGCTTTTTTAAAGACTCTCTGGTTTGCTCTACTATAGGCTGAATATAGTTCCAACAAAGTACTAAAAGATAGTTGGAAGCACGGAAGCGTTCTTTCCCCTGTGTGGCAATTAAGGCATCGTCAATATAATCCATACAGTCTGAAAGTGTGTCTGTGTATTCTCCAGAATAATTCGTGCGGTTATTTATATTACCAGTCCGGCAATAAGACAAAATTAAATTACTCATGATGGAAAACGGCTGATAGCCACAATCAATTTGTTCCTGTATAGAAGGAATCAATTCAGACATCCGCAGGTTATTGATCTGTATTCCCTGCTTGAAAGTTCCGGGATATTCTTCACACATCCGGGCTTCAATGTAGATGTCCTCCAGTATATTATTAAACTGTGCAGCACAGCGGGATAGCGTCAGACACGTTGCGTTATCTTTTTCCTCCATGGCATCTAAGATGTCCTGCAGATTTGCCTTGTATCCAGAAGGCAGATTGTCTGGTGCTTCTGGATAGAAGGAACCATTTTCCATATTGGCCAGATAAAGCTGTAGTGATGCAAAATCAGAGTAACGCAGATGTCCGATTTCATGTCCGGTCAATCCTGTCAGGCTTTGTGAACGTAGAAATCGGGAAGGAAAGCTTTGGGTTATCGGGTTTGCAGCGTTACAGTGAATTCTATAATTATCTGTATAAGCGATGTCTGCATTTTCAGAACTGTCCCATTCCATAAGAACCTGAAGTCCATAGCGAGAACGGCCAGTAGCCGCTTTCGCCAGAGATGTTTGGTATTTTTGGAAAGCCGATGAAAGAAAGAGTTCTTCATCAGTGATTTTTGACTCCGTATCCCGGATCATTCTTTTTAAAGCTTTTTGAGTGTTATTCAATTTCTTCACCTTTCTTTCTTTTTCATATTTTGGGTTAGGAGATCTTCCATTGTACAGCCGTAATACTGGGCTAACCGAAAGACGGCGTAAGCAGATGGAAGCGTATGCCCATTTTCATAGTTCATAATTGTTTTTTCCGGTAGATGCAGAAGTCTTGCTACGGCTTTCTGAGAGAGTTTCGTCTGCTTGGATTTTCTTAAATAAACGAGATTTTCTGCCAGAGTTTTGCGTAGTTCGGCTTCGGTATAAAAGGTGTTCCTCAATAGTGTGTTATGATGCAAGAACTGTATCCAAGCAAGAACCTTCAATTTCGATACGGCTTTCAGAATCGGCAGTGACGGAAGATAAAATGGTATAATGAGCAGCTTCCTGTATATCGCCACATACCATAAAAGACTGAACCCAGGCTATTAATTCCCGGACTCCACAGCAGCCATCTGTTATCAGGTTATCCTGACAATACTGTGCGATGGAACGTACAATCTGTGTCATGGTACGTACTGATTTTTTATCGGAACATCCGGTAATAGCAAGAACACGCTCTACCATGGTCTCTTCATCCGGTTCATCCATATCTATGACCATATTCATCCTTGAAATGACAGACTGGTTCATGGGACGACAGCCGGCATAGTCATGATTAGTTGTGACTACAATGGTAGTATCCGGATGCCGATGGATGACTTCCCCGTTTGGCAGAAATACGCTGTTACAACGGTCCAACAGGGAATTAAGCCCTACCAGTACACCAGGATTGGCAATCACCGTAGGCTCCTGTATTTCTACCAGATAGCCGTTTCGGATGGCTTCAACCAGTGGTGTATCCACATAGCGGAACTGTTGGCTGCTGGAGGTAGCAGCTTGTTTCTGCTTCATTTCCTCAGATATATGATGGATCAATTCTTCATAAACTGTATTTTCTGATACCTTTTCATCATAAGTACCCGTTAATTTTTCATAGGCAGTAGCCGGATCGAGGGTAATGTCTTGAAAGGAGGGAAGTTCCCCTACCAAAGAAAGCTGTTTTTCATCTACATCAGGTAAAATCTGTCCAAGAAGGTCAAAAATTTCTGTATTTGCCGAGCAGGTGATGCATCGGTAAGGCAGGTGAAGTCCTGCAGCAATAGCTTTGGCACCTTCGGTCTTCCCCGTTCCAGCAGGCCCACGGAGCATAAAATTCCGCATAGGATGCTTGCTGTCAGTTGTTAATTTGGCATGTTCGCATATTCTTTGGATTTCTTTTGGGATTACATACCAATCTTCGAGAATAGGAACGGTTGATTCTTCTTGGGGAGTTAATGTCCGAGAATTGGACAGGATGTATTTATCGACAAAATCTTCTTTGGGAATTGAAACGGCGGAAGCAGTATAGTGATGTCCACCTTTTAATACCTGAAAGGCACCCTGGATAATTTCCGTTGGTGCATAAACACCTTTTTGGATGTTCAGTGGTGTAAGTCTTTGGAGCACGCCATTTGCAGGAGTGTCAACTTTGATGTTCCCGATAGGAAGGGAATCACCATAACGGATCCTGCGGTACACGTTATCACAAAGAACCGCAGCCGTTTCTGCAGCTTTGGGCAGGTCAGGAAAACCGTCATCACGGTGTTGCTTTAATTCCTGATATTTTTCATTGAATTCGTCATCAGAAAGAAACGTAGGCATTAAAGCAAAATAAAGAGCACTTCCGGAATCTTCATCTTTTTTAAACTGATATGGCTCTGGTTTACTGTCCAGATCCAAAGGTTTTTCATATTTTCCGGCTATAAATTTCCCAGTCATACGGTTGTAGACCACTACATGCAGCAACCCGGTACGGCTTGGATATTCTGCGATTGTAAAATTGTTTGCTTGGCTTCCAATGGCTCCGAGTTCTTCCTCTGCTTTTCCAGCAGGTGGATTTTCCAAATCCATATAGGAAAAAACTGCCTGTAAAGTAGCAGAATGGAGAGTAGCTTGCTTTCTTGGCTGAATGCAGTATTTGGAAGAAATGCCTTTAAAAATGGCATCACGTCCGGAATAACAATCAAAAGGTTTTGGCAGTGGCCGTTCAAAAGCCCATTTTGGAAAAAAATTTACATTTGCCATAAGATTTCCTCCTATTCTTTCACCCAGGATAATTCGAGAGCATGATCCTTTTCTTTTGCAGTCAATTCATCTTTTTGGAAGATGGAAATGAGAACATCCCAATAGTTTCGTGGCGGGAAATAATCAAAGCAATCCTTGATTTCCGCTGTATCACCATTTTGGATGTAAATTTGTCCGTTTTCATTAATATAGAGTTTATGGTGTCCTTTTGCATGGAGCTGACCGATAAGGTTCTCAAGCTTTTTCTTGCCGATTAAAGAATACCATGATTCCGGATCAGCAGAAGGAACATCTTCCTCATCGGTAGCTGTGACAGCCTTTTTAAGGCTGGCAATGGTCAGCATTTGAAGTTCCAGATATCCATATTGGTTCATACGTGCTTCGGCAAAGTTGTAGTCCCCTGTATGAAAGGTTCTCAGGCGTATAGGATTTCCAGAAAGAAGGTACTTCATGGAAGGCTGTTTCTGGAATTCCCATGTCGCATCTGGAAATGCGGACTGTAGTTTGTCTGTAATTTGATAGCTGATTTGTCTCCAGAGCAATTCTTCTGTTTCAGAAACCGGCTCAGAGGATTTCAAAGAAGAACAAGAGCTTGTTTTGCCCTGGTCTTTGAGTCGGTTTAGAGTCAGCTTCTGGATTTTTGGAAGAAGTGTGGAAAGGAATAGCAGCAGGATACCAAGAATTCCAATGCCTGCGACTGCATTACGATTTCCATTTCCTGGTATAAATATCGTTGCAATTAATAAAACTATTGTGATGATACTTAGAACTTTAAGAAATTTTTTTTGTGTATTCATTTTGTTTCCTCCATGTTTGTTTAATAGAAAAAGGAATTGCAGCAGACCAGTAGATACTGGAAAGTGGCAATTCCTTCATTTTAGGGATCCTTTGATCATTTACGGGAATGGAAGCTGCTGTGGTGGTGTGTTTTCCAGAATATTGGTAAACCCATCACCAGACACATTGCCAGCCGTAAATCCCTGTGGTGCATAAGCCGATCCCCCTGCCGGAGCATAAGACATCTGTTGTGCGGCTTGTGGCATCATATTGTTATTGACTGGCATTGCGCCAGTAGGCATGGTACCGGAAGGATTCATTCCCATTGCCGGGTTTCCATTATAAGTAGCACCGTTTGCTGGTACTGGTGGAACATTCGGATTTCCGACCATTGGATTACCCGGTACAGGTGTTGCTGCATTGGTATCATTACGATTCGCAGGTAAGAACTGCCAGTCCTTTACCATAATTTGCGGCGTGATAGCTGCTTGACCTGCATTATTGCCTTTCTGGTGAATATACGGATGGAGTTCTAAATCTCCGTAGACCATGAGACACGTTGATTTTTTGACACCGGCTTTTATCAGTCGATCTGCAAGAAACTTGTTGCAGTAACACTGATAGAAGATGGGTTCTTCCTTTCCGTTTTGACCTCTCTGGTTGGTAGCAAGACCCAGACTGATGTATTCAGTTCCGGAGTTCTTTGCTTGTTGCATAACCGGATCGGCAGTTACCCTTCCTGTTACAATGATAATAGATGACATAAAAATTCTCCTTTCTGCCCTTTGGGCGATAAAATAGTGATAAATAAAAAAAGTGCCATTATAGCACCGTATAAAACGGCATTATAATGACACGATTTTCCAACTTAAACTGCATGTGTACTGGAGATAGTATCCAGACACCCTATAAAGGGATAACACAAAACTTAAATACAATATTATAGTAACACAAGATATAGTGAAGGTCAATAATAAAAATACAGTATATTGTGTTGCACTGAAAGAAAATACATGAGGGGAGACTCCACGAAAATTTGTGTATCTCCCCTGCTTTTTTTATGCCTCTTTTTTATTAGGACAGTTTTTGGTGTCTGTTTTCGGCTTCATAGACCAAAATAGGACGTTCATAAGAATTACAATCAGTAATACGGCAGCTAAAGCCACCCAGAATCCTATGTTCAGGCCAAGCCATTCTGTAGTTCCAAAAAGTGTCATCCAAAGTTCTTTCCAGTTCATTGTTACACCCCCTTAAAGCAATTCGCCAAAGTGACGGACATAAGCCTTTTTCAAGCTTGTTGCCAAAACCATATACAATAAGATACACGGAAGCAGATATGCAAAGTATGCTGCTGGCAGTGCCACAAACCCAAGAAGTTTTCCAAATATCGTAAATGGTATGACGGTTAGAATCGTAATCCCTGTCATTGTAAGCAATGTCACAGGAGCAGATGCCCGGCTCTGGATAAATGGGAGCTTCGGTGTACGGATCATGTGGATTACTAATGTCTGGCTCCACATAGATTCTACAAACCAGCCAGCCTGGAACATTCCGATATACTGTGTCTGCATCGCCGTCAGCTCTGCTCCACTAAAATGAGCCGGCAGGTCATTGAACAGGATACCCTTGGATACAAAGAACGGGCAGAATACAAAGTACATGAAAATGTAAGTGGTAAAGTCAAAGATGGAGCTGGTTGGTCCGATCCAGATCATAAAACTGCCTACACTGGAGGCATCCCATTTCCGTGGTTTGGCAATAAACTCTTCATCTACATTGTCCCATGGGATTGCTGTACAGGACAGGTCGTAGATCAGGTTCAGGAAAATCAAATGTACACTTTCCATTGGCAGGAATGGCAGAAGAGCAGAAGCAGCCAGCACAGAAAACATATTTCCAAAATTGGAAGAAGCCGTCATTTTGATGTATTTGATCATATTGGCATAGGTTTTCCGTCCTTCAATGATACCCTGTTCCAAAACCATCAGATCTTTTTCTAAAAGAATGATGTCTGCCGATTCTTTTGCCACGTCTACCGCTGTATCTACGGAGATGCCGATGTCCGCAGACTTCATGGCAGCAGCATCATTGATTCCATCACCCATAAATCCAACGGTATGACCATTCTCACGAAGAACAGAAACAATACGGGCTTTCTGCTCCGGTGTCAGTTTCGCAAAGACATCGGTGGTTTCTGCCGCCCTGGCAAGTTCCGCATCATTCATGTGTTCCAGATCAGAACCCAGGAGCATATTGCGGACCTTCAGCCCGACCTGTTTACAGATGGTCCGGGTTACTTTTTCATTATCGCCTGTGAGGATTTTGGTAAGGACCCCATGGTTTTTCAATGCCTGGATAGCATCGGCAGTAGATTCTTTCGGCGGATCTAAAAATGCCAGATAACCAATCAGCACCATATCGCATTCATCTTTGACACCAAAAGCTCCCACTGGAGATGGATTGCTCTTTTGGGCGATAGCCAAAACACGAAAGCCTTTTTCATTTAATCCATCTACAGTTTTCAAAATCCGGCTCCGCACTTCATCACGCAGAGGTTGTACATGCCCGTCACATTCTGCAAAGCTACAGATCGAAAGCATTTCTTCCACAGCACCTTTTGTTACCATCTGTGTCTTTCCGTTTTTATCCTGTACCACAGTGGATAAACGGCGGCGTTTAAAGTCAAAGGGAATCTCATCCACCTTGACGTAGGTTTCGGACAGGTCAATCAGACGTTTATCTGCCGCTTCCATCTCCTCTGTTTTATGGATAATAGCCAGATCCATGAGATTTTTATATCCTGTCTGAAAATAACTGTTCAGATAGGCATGGCGAAGGATTCTGGTATCATCTTCTCCATTTACATTGAGATGATATTCCAATACCACCTTATCCTGTGTCAGTGTCCCTGTCTTGTCTGTGCAGAGGATATCCATAGCACCAAAATTCTGAATGGAATTGAGGTTTTTTACAATGGTTTGCTTTTTACTCATGGAAACAGCGCCTTTTGCAAGGCAGGTGGTTACAATCATCGGAAGCATTTCCGGTGTGAGTCCTACTGCAATGGAAATCCCAAATAGGAAAGCCTCCAGCCAATCCCCCTTTGTAATGCCATTCACAAAGAATACCAGCGGAACCATAACCAGCATAAAACGGATCAGTACCCATGACACAGCATTGACACCTTTCGTAAAACTGGTTTCCACAGCTTCTCCGGCAACAGCAGCGGCCATAGAGCCAAAAAGCGTATGATCACCGACACAGATAACGACAGCCGTTGCACTTCCGGAGATTACATTGCTGCCCATAAATGCAATATTGGTGTAATCCGTTACACTGTCCTTATGTGGGCTTACATGAGGGAGCTTTTCAACCGGTTCACTTTCTCCGGTAAGGCTTGCCTGGCTGACAAATAGATCTTTTGCATCCAGGATACGGACATCCGCCGGAATCATGTCCCCAGCAGATAAGTGGACAATATCACCTACCACCAAGTCATCCATGGGTATCTCTGTTTTTTCCTGCCCTATGCGGGTGACGGTACAGGTCGTTGTGATCATTGCAAGCAGCTTTTCCGCCGCATTTCCGCTGCGGGATTCCTGCACAAAGCGAAGGGTACCGGAAATAAATACCATAGTTAAAATGATAACGACTGTCAAAAAATTAAAGTCCTCCGGTACGCTTCCAAAGAGTGAAAAATACGGGAAAATCATATCCGTAATCGTGGAAACAAAAGCAAGGCAAAATAAAATAGCAGTAAAAGGGTTGATAAATGCACCCGCCACACGTTTTGCCAGGGATTTCTTTTTTTCATGGGTGACTTTGTTCGTACCGTATTTGGAACGGTTTACGGATACGGTATCTGCTTCTAACCCCCTAAGTGTGGTATGAAGGATTTTCAAAACCTCTTTTACCGGGTTGGTTGCTGCAGATTGGATGCGACGGTTCTGTTCGTCACGGATGACTGCCTTTTCTACAGTCTGGCGAACAGCCATACGATTTTCTTTTTTGTTCATTGGTCTTACCTCCTTGAATTTTTGTAGGGGCAAGGAAGATTATATGAGGGACACGGAATCTGTGGACACTCATACAATATTCTCTTCCTTCGTGGACTGCCTTCAGAGTCCATGTCTTTCACCTCACAATCTTTAAAAGCTATCTATGTAAAACCGCAATGGGAATTACGGTCTGCGGTATCGGTTGCTTTTTTCGATATACCAGACATCTAAGCCGGCAAGTATCATCCATACAATCATTGCAGATACAAACCAGTGGTTTGAAAATAAGGGCAAAAATCCTTTTACCAGAAAGATGACACCGTTTAAGGTAATGATTCCTCCGATATTGCGGCAAAGAGGGATAATTCGGAGTTTATCCTTCTCTTTTTGCGGCATATTTTTCCATAGGGAAAGATGAAGGTAGCCTTTTCCAAAGGCAAACCAAAGACCGGCAAGGGTAAATAGGATTCCAAAAAAAATGCAGGTAAAGTCCATTGTCTGATCCTCCTTTTAGTGATAGAAGCGGTTGCTTCGTTTTGTCAGTTTCAAAAGTTTGGTGATAAGTACAATCATGGTGGTAGCAAGAATAACCCAGACCACAGCACTTACCTGATACCAAAACTGAAAGATAATCATTCTATATCCAGAGAAATGCCAGCCCAGATAGCTGCATAGGACTGTAAATATGGGGTAGGGAGCAAAAAGGATTGCTCCTTTCAAATCTTTTCGTTTTCGCTTCAATTGCAACACCTCCCAATTGGTATGAATCATTACCGTATTTGTGGATACGTTTCTTTGACCACGAAAAGTATATAAAAAACAGCAGGGGAATCCTATGGCTAAAGTCTTGCGATTTTCTTGCGATTTGGCAAGAAAATAGACGGGCTGGAACCTAAAATGGTCTCAGTCCGCCTTTTTCATAACTCATCATTAAATTTGTAACCAATCCCCCAGATCGTTAAAATGTATGTGGGAGAATCCGGGGCAGGTTCAATCTTTTTTCGCAGTTTCCGGATAAAAGCCATGATGTTACTGTTATCCAGAAGATAATCCTCCTCCCATACTGCACGATAAATCTGTTCTTTTGTAAATACTTCTCCACGATTCTTAGCAAGAAAATATAAAATATCGAATTCCTTTGGTGTCAGGCTGATTTCAGAACCTTTCATCAGGACTTTCCGGCTCCTTGGATGAATTTCCAGATCACCGATCAGAAGTTCATCCGAGTGTACACCAATAGCCACCTCTGTATCTTCTAAGGCTCCTAATAACAGCGAGGATACTTCACCGCTTATCATGTCCTGAATACCGGAAATCAGCTCTTTTGTATAAGCACTTTCCGGCGGTTCCCTTAATAATTTTTCCAAGAGCCAGATTTCAAGGGCATGATCCATGGGAATATAACTGATATTCTTTTTCATCATGAACGCCTCCTTTAAATCAACTCTTGATATTTGTTCTTATAAAAATATTTGGTTACGGAACTTAGCAGCATATAGAAAAATGCCACAAGCAGCAAAAAGGCAAAATACCAAAGCGGTAATTTTGTCAGTCCAAACAGTGATGCCCCGCTGGTAAACGTAAGGGCTGTAAAAGCAAGAATCCCTACCAGAGTGATAGAGATGACCGGTGCAGATGCCCTGCTTTGGAGAAACGGAATTTTGGCAGTACGAAGGAAATGCAAGATCAAAACCTGTGTCCACATGGACTCCAAAAACCAGCCTGTTTGGAATAAAGCAGCGTACTGAAGTTTCAGGGAAGGATCAGTAAGCTGCAGGTAAGTTGTCCCTCCGCACAGTGCAGGACATAGGAAATAATACAAAAACAGGAAAGTCACAATATCAAACAGGGAACTGATCGGTCCGAAAGAAAGCATAAACTGTTTCAGTGTCTTGCCGGACCAGTCTCTTGGGGACAGTATTTCTTCCTCATCTACATTGTCCCAGGGAAGTACGATACACAGCGTATCATATAACAGATTCAGAAGCAGGATCTGGATGGAGGTCATAGGAAGAAACGGTAAAAATGCACTGGCACAAATGATGGAAAAAATATTTCCAAAGTTGGAACTTGCAGTGATTTTAATATACTTCAGCATATTGGTAAAAGTTTTTCGCCCTTCCAGGACACCCTGCTCCAATACATTTAAGTCTTTTTGCAGCAATACAACATCAGCAGCATCTTTTGCAGCGTCCACTGCTGTATCTACAGAAATCCCCACATTTGCCTCATTTAGTGCCGGGATGTCGTTGACCCCATCTCCAAGAAAGCCAACGGTATGACCATTCTCTTTGAGTGCAGAAACCAGACGCACTTTCTGACCGGGAGTAAGCTCTGCAAAAACATGGGTTTCTTCTACCACCTTTTTCAGTTCACAGTCTGTCATCTCATCAAGTTGAGTGCCGGTCAGGATATGTTCCGCCGAGATTCCAACCCTGCGGCAGACGGAGAGTGCAATGGCTGCCTGGTCTCCGGTCAGGATCTTCGGGATTACTTTTAATCTCTTCAGTGCTGTTACGGATTCGCTTGCCGTCTGTTTTGGGGCATCAAAGAAAGACAGATAACCAACCAAAGTCATATCCTTTTCGTCGTCAGGTGTGATTTCCTTTCGTGTTCCCAGATGTTTCCGAGCCACAGCAATAACCTTCATCCCATCTTGCAGCATTTCCCCTACCACAGAAAATACGCTTTGTCTGGCATCTTTCTCCATGGGAAGTCGTGTTCCCCGATATTCTACATGACTGCATCGGGAAAGGATGTGTGCAATATCCCCTTTCATAATCAGATGACTGTTTCCGGTACTGTCCTGCACAAGGGTACTGACAAACTTACGGGTATAGTCAAAGGGAATTTCATCTTCCTTCTGATATTCTGTTAGAAGCTTGGCATAATGGATTTCCCTGCCTGGCATGGATTTACAGGCAAGAATGGCATTGTCAATGGGATTACGGACGCCGGAATGATAGGAGCTGTTCAGATAAGCCAGATCCAGGACCTCAGTATTTTCATTGCCCAGGATATCCATATAATATTCCAGCAGGATACTTTCATTGGTCAGTGTTCCTGTTTTATCCATACAAAGCACATCCATGCTTCCAAAGCTCTGCATGGCGTTCAGATCTTTGATGATGGTCTGTTTTTTACCCATAGCAAGGCTTCCTTTTGCAAGGCAGGCAGTGATGACCATGGGGAGCATTTCCGGCATCAGCCCTACCGCTACAGACAGTGCGAATGCAAAGGATTCCAGCCACTTTCCACCTGTGATTCCCAATATAAGAAATACAATGGGAACCAGAACTGCCATAAACCGGATCATGACCCAGGCAATGGAATTGGCTCCTTTTTGAAAAGCATTTTTATCTTCGGAATCCGGTTTGGTAAATCCTCCGTACAGTGTATCCGTTCCTACAGCTAACACAATGCCTTCCCCTTTTCCGCTGATAACTGTGGTTGCCATAAACGCAAGATTTTCCAATTGTGTTATGGGTTCCTGTTCTTTGTAACAAAGTGTACGGCAGCTTTTTTCCAAAATGGCGCTTTCTCCAGTGATAGCGGCCTGGGAAATGAATAAATCGGTTACCTTTGTCAGCCGGATGTCCGCTGGAACACGATCACCAGCAGAAAACAGAACCAGATCGCCTACCACTAATTCTTCACCGGGGATTTCCCGTAGTTCCCCATTCCGTCTTACAGTAACCTTTTCGTGAATCAAACGGTCAAGCTGTGCGGCGGTGCTTTTCGCCCGCAGCTCCTGAATCAAACGGATGATACCGCTGATTCCGATCATGGAAAAAATGATAAGGGCAGTAGTAGCGTTCCGTGTAAAATTAGAGGCCATAAAAACATCGGTGACAAGAGAAACAATACCTAAAATAAATAGGATCACATGAAATGGATTAATAAACGCTCGCCGCAATCGCTGGATAGTGGTATCTGTTTTACGTTCCTGAAAACTGTTTTTACCATACTTTTCCCGCATTGTATCGACTTGTTCTTTGGATAGTCCAAGGGCAGATGTACCAAGATCCCGGCAGATTTCTGGCGGCTTACAGTAAGCGTATTTTTTGATACGGCTGTCAAATAGTGTTGCTTTCGACAAAAATAGGTTCCTCCTTTCGTAGTATGAGTAAGAACATTTTAACATAGAGTTGTGAAAATAACAGATTTATATTCTTGCTTTTTTCTTGCGATTCAATGGAGGGATTTATTCTAAACGCTACGACCTTTTCAGAATCGGTAAAATGTGGTAGAATGAGGAAAAATTATTAGGAGGATGCATTATGGCAAGACGAAAAAAACTGGAAAACACATCTTTGGAAGAGTAACTGGAGTATGTGGAACAGGAGATTCGTACAAAAGAGTCCGATTTGAAGGAATTGCGTCATAAAGCAAAAGAGATTCGAAAAAAGATAGAAGAGAAGCAGAAAGATGAATTGTTTAAGGCTTTGATAGCATCTGGGAAAACCATTGATGAAGTTATGAGATATTTGAAAACAGATAAAGAGATAATTAAGGTATAAATTTTTATCCATGACTCACCAACTTGAAAAGAAGGAACACTTATGGTAGTATGAACATATAAAGATAGTGAAGAAAGCAGGTGATAGGTTTGACTGTAACGGAAGAGATAGATCGAAAACACCAAGAAGATTTGCAGCGGCTTAGAGGTTTTCGCTTGCTGGATGATGACTTTTTTACAAAATGTTTTGAGGGCGATACAGAATGTATTGAATTGATATTGCAGATTGTATTGGATAAGCAAGATCTAAAGGTTGTAGATGTCCGTACACAGGTATTTGTGGAGAATTTATTGAACCGTTCTGTAAGGTTGGATGTATTAGCAACGAATAGTGTTGGACATAAATTTAATATAGAAATTCAACGTGCTGACAAAGGGGCAGGAAGAAAAAGGGCACGTTACAACAGTAGTATGATGGATGCAAATCTTCTTGAAAAGGGTGAGGATTTTGAGGTTCTTCCTGAGACATTTGTGGTTTTTATTACAGAGAATGATGTTATAGGGAAAGGACAACCGTTATATCGTATTGAACGTTGTTTTTTAGAAACGGGAGAAAGCTTTGATGATGGTTCGCATATTTTATATGTAAATGGTGCGTATCGTGATGAATCACCTATCGGAAGATTAATGCATGATTTTTCTTGTACAAATCCATCAGATATGTATTATGATGTTTTGGCAGATCGAGTAAGGTTTTTCAAAGAAAGTAAGGAGGGAATTGCAGTTATGTGTAAAGTAATGGAAGATATGAGAAAAGATTCTTTAAAAGAAGTAGCACTTCGTATGCTGGCAGCTGGGAAATATGCTTTAGAAGAAATTGCAAACATTTCCGGCCTTTCTCTTGAAGAAGTAAAAAAACTAAAAGAAAAACGAACAGTGTAAAAGTGTGAGTAGATAAAAAGTATAATAGAAGCGGATATGTGAAAATAGCATATCCGCTTCTGATATATTTAGAAAAAATTTAAGGGTTCTTCGAGGAAATATTTTTGTTTAGGGAGGATAATTCCTCATACGCAAGTAAATCCGGAGTAACCTTTTCTTCACCCGAAAGTTTTGCTAGATTCCGGAAATATAGGCGATAATAATGTCCAGATAAAAGGCGGATATTATTATCGAATGTAAAGTGATATTCTTTCTGGTCAGTGGATCGAAAAATAATTTTCTGTTTCTTGGTAAGTGGACTGACTTCACGTTTTGTACAGGTTCCAGTTAATTCGGTATAGTCATGCATCTTGATGGTATGTAGCAGACTCACAATTCGTATGGCAGTTCCAACACCGATGCAAAGACTCATGAGGAGAAATATCTGGTCATCTGTTACAAATCCGTAAATACATCCAAATAAGACACAGAAAAAGCCGATTGCCCCATGGACAATCAGCTTATTAAGAAATGGTTTTGGCATAATTTGCTCCTTCCTATAATTTTTCAAATGCAATCTGTTTATTGAGGTACAAATTACTGATGGCTTCCAGTACAGGATAACCGGCATGGGTGAATTGGATATCCTGTGCCAGGGTACGGAATGTTGCATCCGAGGTTTCATAGAGCTGCGTCAAAAGTTGCTCTGTATTTTGTGGATGGATGCCCTGTTCTACACAGGTTACAAGCTCTGCCGTAGAAATCTGTACTTTTTTTGCTATTTGGAGTACCGTGTCCTCTATAGCAGTCCGTGCCGGCTTTTTTAGATAATGGATCAGTTCCTTTGTGTGCAGTTTTTTCTTCATGCAGAGATAGATGCAGGTAAAAAGCCGTACTGAAAAACTGTCCTGCAATGGGCTGATATAAAGTTCTCCTAAGAGGCGGTACAGGGCATCCACACCAGTTAAACCATCCCCTTTTACAATTAGTCCCCGAAGTTGCAGGCGATTCAGGTAAGGTTCAATGGGGATATTTTCCGAACGGTGATGTTTTTTCAAGCGTTCAGAAAAAGCAGACTGCAATTCATGGATCTGTCGGATTTGAAATGCGAGGCTGCTCCACAGAAAGAATTCTTCTTCTGTCAGTCCGTATTCCTGCCGGTTATTGATAACTGTCGGTGTTTTATGTTCCTTTATGGAATCCTGGAATCGTAGGATTCCGACTGCAGTATAAAGTGTCAGCATAATCGTTCTCCCTTCAAGATAAAAGAGTATATAATTTGGTATCCTGCTGTAAGTATTTCCGGGCTTTGCTTTGCCATGCCCGGACATGATTCATTGGGACACCATAATGTTTGGAAATTTCTTGGTTGGTATATCCTTTTTGCTGCAGGAGCAGGGCATGTATTCCTTTTCTGAGTGTATTGCAGCTTCCCGCTTCTAAGGACTGCAGGTGCTTATAAATGGGTTCCTGGTTCATACATTGTTCCTGCCATAGTTCGGTTTTTTGGTCTACAAGCAGGGGTTCCATGTCAAACTCGGAAGATGCATACATGGAACAGGTGTATTTTCGTTCTTTTTGCAGTTTTCTCCAATAACTGTAAATGGCATTTCGTATGGCAACTCTGGCGTAAACTGCAAAGGGACGGGTGTTGTCATAGTTCATGGCGGCTTTGCATAAAGCTAAGTTTCCGGCTTGCAGAAGGTCTTGCTGCTCATCGTATGAGACATAAGCACAACGGGTAGTCAATTTTTTTACCATTTCAGGTACCAAATACAAGTACTCCTCTGTCAATCGGCGTTCATCATCTGTCATCGGGATGATCATACATATCCCCCCTTTCAACCGATGGCCCTGAGAGGGATATGGTTATTCTCCAGAATCTTCATGGATTCCAGAATTAGTTGATCACACATATAAGTGCTAAATTCTCCGATGTGTGCTTCCTTGGCAGTCAGACAGAATTTATCAGCAATCCAGCGATAAGCCTCCGATTTCGTAAAGATGTGGTTTAGCCATATCTGGTCAAACACCCGGTGTGCTTGGATCCTTTTTTGCCGAAGTTCTTTGTTTGCCAGTTTTCCTTTGGCATTGGTAGTGCCAGGATGAACTCCTACATAAGAATTACACTGTGGGAAGTGACTGCACACATAGAGTTTTCCATCTTTCGCTTTATTTCCATATACATAGGACGCATCCCTTAAAATTGCGATGCTGCCGCAGTACGGGCAGCGGATTTGTTTCTGTTTCATAAAGATTCACCTCGCTTACGTGTTTTATACGTATATTGTAAGAAAGCAGGTGATGAATTCCCATAGGATGGGCATAGAAACTACTCCCAGATTCGGACTAAATGGCACAAAATGGCAGAAAATCTAAGAATAGAACAGTGCCTTGATAAGCGGAAAGAAACCGCTGTCTGCAAAACGTGGATAATTTACTGGTGTAAAGATGAACCCTACACAGAAAATCCGGATGACATAAACAGAAATCAGAGCTATACATAGCCGATACAGATTTCTGGTGCGTCTGCTCCAGGGCTTTCTAGGACGAAACTTCAGGTACAGGATTAAAAGTGCAGGAATAAAAATAAAGTTCGTAAATATTGTATCGATTCCTTGAATCATAGCAGTGAAATTCAACATAAAATCGCCTCCTTTCTTATCCTGTACGCAGAAAGTGCCAAAAGTGCAACCTTTTACCAGTGATAATGGGATGCTTCCTGATGCCGCAGTAAAGCAAAACAAGGACATGGCTTATCGGTCAATGCTTCTTTTGCAAAGTAGAGTCCATATAAGGACTGAAACTGTTCCAGTGTTATGGCGGACAGACATTCCGTTGGTTCCGGTATGCGGGAGAAGAGCATACGGGCATCTGCCATGGGCAGGACACAAGGACTGCCGTTTTCATCTGGATGATATAAGAAGTGTGGGCCATTACAATAACCTGGGGTTTTACAGGAAACGCAGCGAACATAAATACAGGAATGCCAATTTCCATCACAAATATCTAAAAAATGCCGGATGTGTTTGGCATCGGCATTACAACGAGATTGATCCATATTCATCACCTTTTATAACAGGCAGCCGTAATAAGCTGCCTGTGAGCATATCTATTGATAGTTACTTATCTTTTTTCCGCTTACGGATATATAAGATACCAAATCCGGCAGCAAAGAGGAGTGCGGCACCTGCCAGTAAAAGATAAGGAAGAATGGTTGTTTCATCTCCGGTCTTGACTGGTTTGGAAGGTTCAGGTGTGTCTTTTGGAACTTCCGTAAGTTTTATCGTCTGTCCTTTATCGTCCAGATCCTCATGGGAAGCAATTTCAAGTGCTGTTTCTCCTTCAAGGGAAAAAAGTTTTTCAAAAACGACTACATCATGTCCAGCCAATGTGCTTCCATCAAAAGTGAAGATGACATCGACAGAACCATTGGAATCCTTTGGTGTAAATTCTGTTTCTGCCGTGACAGGTTTTCCATCAATCAGAACTTCCTTTTGGGTTGTTTTGTCCATCAGTGTGCCGACCAGTTTGTATGGAGTATCCGGAATCAGATTTTGGTAGGATACGGTGTCAATGATGGTTACTTCTTTCGTAGCAACGGCTTCCTGATCCCCATCCGCTTTGTCCTTCGCAGTAGTTCCAATTCCCGGGAAGTAGATAGACTGTTCATGGTCTTCTATATCGGCGTGAACAGCAATCTCTTTTTCCTGATACGTTAAAGACTCAAAGACAACAATTGTTTTGCCGGACAGGATGCTGCCATCAAATGTAAAGGTAAGTTCAATACTGCCAGAGGCATCTTCAGGAGTAAAGGTCGTAGTGGCAGTAATCGGTTTACCATCTGCCTGAAGAGGTTCTTTTGTCTCTTTGTCCATCAAGGTACCGGTAAGTGCATACTCTTTTCCTGGAATTAGGTTACTATATTTAACCGTATCAACAATAGTAATCTCTTTATCGGTTTTGGCAAAATGATCTCCGTCTGCTTTGTCTTTTGCAGTAGTAGCGATTTCTGGGAAGTAGATGGTCTGCCCATTATCTTCAAGATCTGCGTGTGTTGCAAATTCTTTGCCATCATAAGTAGCAGATTCAAAAACAACTACGGTTTTTCCGGCAAGGGAGGTTCCATCAAAAGAAAAGATCACATCTACCGTTCCAGAGGATTCTTTAGGAGTAAATATGGTTTCGGCAGTAACCTCTTTCTTATCTATTTCGACAGGCTTTCCGGTTTCTTTATCCATAAGGGTTCCAGTCATAACATATTCTTCGCCGGGCAGAAGATTTTTGTAAGCTACCGTATCTACAAGGGTAACTTCTTTATCTGCTTGGGAAAGATTCATATCTGTTTCCTTATCTTTTGCAGTGGTCCCGATTTCTGGGAAATAGATAGTCTGATCCTGATCTGTAATGTCCGCATGAACAGCCAATTTTAAATCCTCCTGGTACAGTTCCTCAAATACTACGATTGTTTTGCCCTTCAGAGAAGAGGCATTGAACATAAAGGTCACTTTTGCAGAACCAGAAGATTTTTTTGGTTTGAAGGTGGTTTCTGCTGTGACAGGTTTTCCATCTATTTCAATTGGCTTTCCGGATTCCTGATCCATCAGTGTGCCGATGAGTTTATAAGACTGTCCCTTCTTTAAGCCTTCGTATTCTACGGTATCAACCAGGGTGATTTTTTCTTCTGGTTTGGCAAAGTGGGAGTTGCTGTCTTTGTCAAGGGCAGTAGTTCCAATGGTAATCTGATCATCCGTTAAAGTTCCCATATCCACGACTACGTGATTTTTATATACAGAGACCTCAATTTTTAAGAGGTTCATACCTTCATTGGAATCGCAGCGTTGTTCTTCCAAAATATAGGTATCATAAATCAGGGCTCCTTTGGCATCATCAGGTTTAGAAGAGCCAAACCAGATTCCGTCTTCAGAAGTTTCCCCACGATTGGTATTTGTAGTGTGCTTATTCCATTCTGAGGAAGTACTGGCATAGCCATTTTTGTCTGTTACAATGGTATGACTTTCTCCTGTAGTTTTGGAGGTAATGGAAAATGGGACATTTGCCAGCCGGTTTAAATCTCCGTCAGAGACCTTTACGAATTCTAAATCGCCACGGATTACCTGATTGGAAATCGCTGTTTCTTTTGCAGTTAAATCCAAAATTTTCCCATTTTCTGTGATATGAAACTCCTGAGAGAGTTTTCCCTCGTTCAAATAACCTTCCGGTGCTTTTGTTTCATCAATCCGGTAATGACCATAAGGGAGCGTATCTTTTTTGGTGGAAGCAAGCCCTTTTTCATCTGTCTTCAAAGTGAGAACTACTTGATCTTTTTCGTAAAGGGTTCCATCCACAAGAACAGGATTGGGACCAAGATTGGTGATTGTAAATTCTGCATCCTTTAAAGAAGCATTTCCCTGTGGTTTGGCTTCTCCTGTTTCCAGATCCCGTTTTTGGATTTTGACACCGCCACGGATAATCTGGTTAGAAACAGAAGTCTCTTCTGTTGTTAAATCTACGATTTCTCCATTTTGGGTGATGTCAAATTCAAGAGCCTTTGCACCATCGGTTAGGTATCCGGAAGGCGCTTTGGTTTCTTCTATCCGGTAATGTCCAAGGGGCAGGGCATCAGCGGCACTTGCAGCAATACCATGTGCATCCGATTTAATTGTAAGTACTGCCTGACCATTTTCATAGAGCTTTCCACCTACCCATACCGGCTGTTTGTTCAAAGTGGTAATGGTAAATTCGGCATCTGCAAGCGATGCGGTTCCTTGTGCTTGTGTTCCCTGAGTTTCCAGATCCCGCTTCTGAATTTTGACGCCGCCTCGGAAGACCTGTTCTTCGACAGAAGAAGCGTTATAAATAGAGATAGTTTCTTCCGTACCGGTACTGGTGATTTGCTGCACGAAAACAGATTCGTTTGGAAGATAGCCGGCAGGGGCTTTGGTTTCCTGTACGGTTACTGTACCCAGTGGGAAGCAGACGGTCTTTCCATCACTGGCATAGAAAAATTCATCCCCGGATACCAAATAATCTTTTGTAAAATGGATTTCTCCAGAGGCATCTGTTTTCAATATCCAGGTGCGAACCGGTTTCTTACCATTTGCTCCGGGATCGGTAGCTGACTGCTCTGTATAGAATTTTATTGCAAATTCGGCATTGGCGAGAGAGCCGGTTCCCTGTGCTGAATTTTGCTGGGTGTCAGCATCCAGCTTTTTAAGGAGCAGTTTTACGGGATTATTTTGAGGAATATCCTTTACTTTTACGGTAGATGTTCCTTCTGCTTTTACCGTAACATTATGGGCGGAAGCATCTATAGCAAACCCTTCTGGGGCACTGATTTCTTTAACGGTGTAACTTCCTTCAGCCAGTTCTTTGGATTTTGCATATCCTTTTTTATCGGTAACAAGAGTTTCTACCAGTTCTTCCCCTTTGTAGATTCCGTATTTGGCTCCTTCTAAAGAGTAATTGCCATTTTTATCGGAAATATCGGTATTGGCAGAGGATTTCTGCAGTTCGATAAAGCCGTTTGGAACCTGATACCAGCTTCCTGCAAAAGTTTGGGAAGCATCGCCAGGAACGATAAAAGCACGGAAGGATTCTGGTGGGGCAGGAAGCCCTTCAATGGCGTTGGCAACTTCCAATGCTTTGTCAATATAATTTTGAGGTGCACCATGAAAGGCGCCGGAGTCCCCATTATTTCCTGCATGGATATAGGAAACGACCAGATGACCAATGACATAAGAATTGTCATCGGACCATCCTTGGAAATATTGATCTTTTATTACCTTTTCATAACCATATCCACCGTTTAAGTAGTAAAGAGCTTTTCTGAGTGGGGAATTTTTTCCCAAAAGGTTATAAGGATACTTTCCGGAAGCCGGTGTTTTCTTTAATGGTTCTACGCAATAAGCCGTGTTATTGCCATCAAAGCTCATGCGGGAAGTATAATAGTCCCCGTATGGAATTTTGGCTCCTGCCTTATAATCAATGGTTCCATCTGCAGCATAAGCGGTATGGGCATTGAAAAAGAGTGTGCTAAGAAACATCGTGACACAAAGAAAAAGGGCGGTTAGCCGGATATGAGGTTGTTTTGCTGGTTTTAACATAAATCTCCTCCTTTGTTAAAAAGAAAAGCAGCCACATTCGGGCTGCAGGTAACATTAACCGACTTTTTTATCCTGGCGTTTCAAGATTTCCAGGAGTTCCTGTCGGTCTGTGGTAATTAATTCTTTTTCCAGGTTGGAAGCTTTAAATTCCACAGTGATATTATTGTTGTTTGTTGAAATCAGCCCGTTTCCACGTTGGAAATGGGTGATATTCATAACTTCGGTTTCGGAAAGACGAAGAATGGTTTTTACACGTTGTGCCTCTTCATCTTCCATGTTAAGAATAATTTTGGTTTTACAGTTATTGATAATGCCTTTTCCATATTTTCCGTCATCCAGAGCAAAAAAGTCGTTGAGGTCCTGGGTTGCAAAAATGCCGGCACCAGAGTATGCCCGGATGATCTTGGCAATCTCCAAAACAAATTCAGCGGCCAGGCGGTTACTGGAGGCACCGATGAGCTGCCATACTTCATCTACGAAAATGGCTTTTTCTTCGGTACGATTTTCTTTGGCTTTATCCCATACATAGTCCAGAGCAACAAACATCCCTACCGTTAAGAGATCACTGGAACCAGTCAGCTCTGAAATGTCCAAAACGGTATATTTATTGGTCAGATCTACATTGGTCTGCTGGTTAAAAGAGGAAGCAGAGCCATGGACAAGACGGTTCAGGATGTGAGCCAGTCGTTTGGTATCTTCGGTTTCCATCAAAACATCATATACATCGCCAAGAATTGGCATCGCTTTATAATGATCCGGGTGTTTGGGATCAATGAGGGATTCATTCTTATGGGTGATTCCCTTTCTTGCATAGGTTTTAATTAGTGCTTCGTCCAAAAGCTGTTTTTCCTCATGGCTCATATCTGGAATGAGCAGAGAAAAGAAAACGTGCAGACGTTGAATCTTACTGGCTAAGGCAGATGCGTCTAAAGTTGGACCGTCCAGCAGCTCATTGACAGAGTTATCTACTTTTCGGATTTCCATGACATTGATGCAGTTTTGGCTGGCAGGAGAAATCTGGATAAAGGTTCCGCCTACATTTCTGGCAGCCCGATAAAACTCATGACCTTTTAGCGGTGCGATGATAAATACCTGGATTCCTTTACGCCGCATACGAAGTGCCATAGTCTGCATGGTAAAGGTTTTTCCGGATCCGGAAGTGCCAAGAATCGCAATATTGGAGTTTTTATATTGTTTGGAGTCAAAAATATCAGCAATCACTAAAGAGTTGTTATGCTTATTTACTCCAAATAGGATGCCGTTGTCATCGCAAATGCTGTAGCTGACGAAAGGATAGCAACTGGCAGCTCCGGTGGTTAAGACATTTCGTTTTGAGAGTTCATAGAGCTTCTTATCCAGGTTTACAAGAGGAAGGGAAGATAAAAATCCCTGTTCTTGCAGGAAGTAACAAGACCGCAGATCCATATCCTGTGAGATGAGAAGTTTTTTCATCTCCTGAATCCGCCATTGCAATTCTTCCAGATCACCTGCCGTAATCGTAATCAAAAGATTCATGTAATAGAAATCTTCATTATTAGCAAGTCCCTGTTTGAGGAAATAGCCGGAACGGATGGCAGAATCCAGATCATCAAAATCCGCATTGGTATCAGAGGCATCTTTGATCTTTGAACGGTTGATCCGGATTTGCTGTCCAAGACGTTGCTGGATCTTATCTTTGGGCTGTTTATGCAGAAAAAAGTCAATGTCAATTCCTTCGCCAGCATTGATAAGCAGGGACAGCCAGCCTGGCATTACTTTTGCTTTGTAACCATCGCACGGCACCAGCAGGTAAGAATGGTAGATGCCATTTACCAGCACATAGTTGCTGTGCTTAAAGTCCAAAGACTCTGGTGTAATGAATTCATTGATATGGATGTTATCCACTTCCTGCTCACGGCCAGATTCCATATAGCGGGTAAGTACCTGGTTAATCCGTTTTGGCAAAGGTGTTTCGGTACATTTGGTACGGTTCAGTAAAGTGTAGAGTACATCGGTTGTAAACTCATCTTCATTGTCATGAACCAGCACATCGTTGCCGCATTGATATAGAAAGGTTTTTGCGGTCTGTGCAGCAGTTTCCAAGGCTGCCAGGATTTCCTTTTCCTCCACCTTCCGATTCACATTGAAAGGTTCGTATTCAAAGATTAGGAAAAAACGTCTGGAAACCGCTTCTCTGGAACTTAGCTGCCGGACAAATTGGATATAGTCTTTTTGTAACTGCCGGCAGTTAGGATCTGATTCCCGTTCCATTTCCAAACGGGACTGTTCCAGATGTTTGTTGATATCCGCTTTTTTGGAGATCATCTTAATCTGCAGTTTCACAGGACTGATTTTTAGGTAGGAGATGAAGCTGAAAATGATCCCCTGTTGTTCCCTAGCACTGCGTAAGAGGAAATTGATCGGTTCAATCTCCAGGATTTTTACATAACGATGGTCTGTCGTGTAGATAACACCATTGGCAATTTTATCAATAGGAAGATAATCTTCTAAGGTGATTTCTTTTCGTTTTTTCTTTTTGCTTTTCCCGGAAGCAGCAGATGACTGGTTGGAAGCTTTATTCGCAGTTCTTTCTTTTTTTCGTTCCTCCAAAAGTTGCTGCTTTATCTGTTGTTTTTCAAGTTTTGCCTGCCTTTTCGCACTTTTACGTGTAGCGTTTTGTTCTTTTTTTAATTGTCGGGACTCAAATTTAAGAATCCGGATGTCTTCACGAGCCTGTTTGCGTATTCCACGTTTTGTAGAAGTGTCAAACTGCCGGCGTTCTTTTTTTTTAATAGCAGAGGATTCTTTTGTCTCCTCTTCGGAAGACATCTGAGAGCAGTTCTCTTCAGAAGAAGCTTCTGCAGGTTGCTTTGGATGACGTTTTCGTTTTCTGGTTTTGGGTTCTTTGTTGCGGGGTTTTTTAATCCGGTACTTTTTTTTCGGTTCCGGATGCACATCCATACGGTAAATAACCCGGCGGTTTTTCAGAAAACGCAAAGCGTTCATTAAAAATGCAGTAATGCTTTCCCCACCGATTCCAATTAAAGAAATCATAGCAGCAGGAAGAGCAGTCATACAGAGAATAATAATCCTGACAGTGAGTGTCAGAGGCAGATTGATAACAGGAATGGTGATCAGGATTGCCAGGACACCGCCTTCGATGGCATTACGGATTTTAAACATTCCGCCCATAAAGGTCCCTTTTTCTATAAAATTGCGAGGGATGAAGACAGGATGTTGTTCTTCAGTATTGTTCATGGCTGCACCTCCTTTGGTTCTTCCATGGAAGGAGTTTCAGGAACTTCTGTGACAGGGGCAGCTTTTTCCGAATTCACGGAGGTATCGTCATAACCTCCTTCTTGCAACTGTTCAATTTCCTCTGTTGTGATGGAAGGAAGTTTGTCATCTGTCGGACGTTCATAGATGATTTCTTTTCCAGAATCAGGGGTACGTTCCTCACCGAAAAAGAATCTTCCAGTAGAGGAAGTGTAGTACACAGGAAGAACGGACTTATCCGGAAGCTGGAACAAAAAATTAATATCAGAAGCATTGGGATAGGTAGTATCATCAGCAAGGAAACGGATGGAAGTTAGAGACATCTGTTTTACGTTTTTAAGATAGGAGGTCAGTTCTTCCTGAAAAAGTTTCACCTGTTCCTTGGAGAAAAAGTATTCCAAAGCTTCAAAATCCTGAAAGCTTATGGATTCGTTATTTTCTGCTTGTTCTGTCTCGGCATTTTCATTATTATCGTGCTGCGTATTTTCGGTTTCGGATTCTTTGTTTCCTTTTTGAGATTTCCAGATGGAGGGAAAGACAAATCCGATGATAATTAAAAAGGCCATCATAAAGATAGCCAGAATTGCTTTTTTTCTGTTCATAAGAGTCTCCTTTATTTTTTAGCGAAGATCCAATAGGCATTTGCGGTTGCATGCACTTCCGTCATCATATCGAATTCCCGGTTGATGTAGTTTTTGGAGGAACTGTCATTGGGATCATTGACTAATACTTTACCTCCAGCCGTTACACCACGAAGGACAATAAAATGTCCGCCACTGGTAAAAAGCCCAGCTCTTTGGGAACTGATGACCGGATGACCTTCAGATAAAGCCTGAAGTACCTGGTTGGGATCACTGGTCTGTGTGACAGCCCCACACCCAAAATGATCGGACGCTGCCTGGAAATAAGACCAGTAAGTGCCGACTCCTGGTTTGTAATAGGAATTTCCGCACCAGGATATTGCATCAATAGGTGTAATGGTAGTGCCTGTAAGATAACTGGCAATCATGGCAAAACTGGTAGGTCCACAACCGCTGGATGCAATCGAACCGCCGCCGTATGGAATGTTTCCATAGTCTGTCTGGAGATAGTGTGGAATCTGCATGCCGTTTGCGGGATAGCTGCCGCCACTGGCAGTAATTTGGTAATACCGAAGGACATGATCCACATATTCTTTATCACCATACCGGTCATAAGGCCAGCTTGGTCTTGCACACATCATATCAGAGTAGGCAATCGCATTTTCTTTGGTATATCCACCGTCACGCTCCATTGCCCAGTCAATGTATGCAGAACCGTAGTTGTAACCCTGAAGAGCCAGTTTAATCCGGTCTAAGTCCGTAGGTCCGGTACAGCCGGCTTTGTCGAGGGCATATTTTAATTCCTGTACTCCGCATTCAATGGAGTATTCTGGATCTGTAATCCCATTTGGCACATGGGGATAGCGGGTATTAAATCCACCTTCCGCTGCTTGCATAACATCCAGCCCTCGTCCGCCAGATTCCTGCATCATGACTGCCAGGATTAAATCCACATAATCACTCATACCATATTTCGCAGCGGCTCTTTCTACAGCAGGGCGGTAGGACAATACCTCATCACTAAGATTGATAGCAGCTACTATGCCGGAAGAAGCAGTTCCAAAGAAAGCAGTCAGATTTTCTGCATAGTTTTTGGCAAGTTCTTTCTGCTTGTCTGTAAGATGGAATACATGGTCTGCAAAATAGGAATCCCCAGCATAAACAACGGTATAGGTGTGTTTCGTAAAAGTAACCGTCTGTGTTTGTGCCTGTCCCTGTTCTGTGCCGGCTTCTCCTTCTGCACCGCCATCAACGGTAACTTCCATGGTAACTGTTTCGGTTGCTACATCATAAGAAAAAAGTCCTTCTTTGTTTTCACGGATGAGTTTCTTTAATTGGTTTAGGTTGATGTTTTTATAGTCATCCTGGCTGGCACAAAATTGTGAAATCAGCAGATTGGCATTGACGGAGATGCTGTATGTATAGGGATCATTGATGGATGCAGTATCTCCTTGTGGAAGACGGGAAATTGCTGCATGGATCTCTGCCAGAATGTCTTCATGGCTTTCTTCTAACACTTCAACGATGGCATCACGGGAAGCACGGATGTTTTCACTGATCATAGAGTTGCTGTTTAGCACATCGCTTTGGTCGGTCAGACTTCCAAAGATCAGACCAGGGAGCATCACAATAAATAAAACCGGAAGCAGCAGTATGGCGAGAATAATAAGAAGAATTTTAGCGAGCTGATTCCGGTTGGCTATGACTGCTCCAATCGCTGCTGAAAAAGGCCCGCCAAGGGCTGCACCATATCCTGCTTTGGAGAAAGTGGCTGCTGTTTTTAAGGACTTTAGGTGAGAAATGGTACTGGAGCCTACATCCATTGCTTCGTCAAGTCCAGAGCGTTCTGTATCCATCACTAAATCCGATCCTTTCTTGGAGGAGTAGGAGGAAGCTTTTGGACAATGGATTCGTTGTAGGCTATCTTTCCATCGCCAGCATCATAAGGAATTTTGGATACCGTATTTTCAGCATACTGTTTGTACCAGGTAGCTCCGTCTACAGATTGAACAGTTTCATAGGTTCCCTGGGTAGGAGCCGTATACTGATCGGCATGGTACATAGCAAATTCCCGGCTGTCCCCATTGGAACCGGACTCAACTCCTGTTATCCTGCCGCCGCCAATCTCAACATTGGTATAGGAATGATCTGTTTTATCTTCATTTTGAATTCCCATGTAAGATTGAAATGCAGAAACAGCTCCATCACCTTTGATCGAGCCAACTTGGCCATAGTTTCCTTGAGCAATATTGCTGATAACGTTATTGGCAAAATCTCCGCCTTTTTCAAGGGAAGACTGATAGAGTGCATTTCCGATACTTGGTCCTTCGGTATATCCGGTGGCTGCATTTACCGCAGAACGCTCTGTCTGCCTTCCAACGGCTCCGGCTAATCCTCCGGAAAGGAAAGAACTTTGTACTGCAGCACTTCCGGGAGAGGAAGAATGGGAACTACTATGGCTTCCACCTCCATGCCCTCGAAAGGAACTTGCAAGACCTCTTCCGGCGATTAAAAGTTCAGCCATCATATTTCCACCAGTATTTCCAACATTGACTCCCAGACTTGCCATAAAGCTGTCAATCTTTTGAGAAACCTTCAAAAAAGCAATGGCACACAGAAACCAGATAAAGACATTACCGGTGACCGTTTCTTTTCCCTGTGCATCTACAGCTTGCTGTACCTCTGCTTCTGTAAGTTCAGCGGCAAAGACCGGCATGGAAGTTACAAGAATCAGACAAGAAATCAATAGCAGGCTACAGAGCAGTGTTTTCTTATGTTTCATAATCTCCTCCTTCCTAGAGTGATAAAGGGTTTGCAAGGAATGTTCCGACCATGGAAGTAAACAGCCGCAAACACCAGGCGTTCATTAAAAGCAAAAAGAACTGTCCGCCGAGCATACGGCACCAGCTCTTAAAAACATTTCCGGTAGCCTGGGAAGCACCCGTGGAAAACGCAACAGGTGCGGTGTAGACCAGAACTCCAAGCAGTATGTAACGTTCCGCAGCTTCAAAAAGCAGCTTGATGTAATTCCAGGCAAGGATCAGTACCAGTATGAGGGCAACAATGGCGACAGCACCATTGGCACATACCCCCAGGATTACTGTGATCACAGAATTGAATTTGGCAAATTCCAGTGGCGGAAGATCTTCAGTCAGAATCCAGCTATACGGTGTTCCTGCAATATTCAATAGAAGATCCACAATGTCTTTGGCATAAAATGTCAGGAAAAGGAACATAAATGTCCGCAGTGATAATTTGATTGGATCTTCAGCGTCAATCCCTGTCCCCATAAAATAATTCTTAAAAAGCTGCCAAACCCAGTTTAAAAGGATGAGTCCGATAGCCAATGCCAGAAAAATCTGGTACATTGTTTCCGCTGCTGGAAAATACCGGAGAAAAGTATCCATGGAACATCCCAGTGCACCCAGAACAGAAGTAGTAATCAAATCCAGAATGTTCATGACTTGTTCGGCAATCCATTCTACAATTCCGTCAAGTATTCCCATGACAGAGCCACCTCCTTATCTGCATTATCCATTCCACTGCCCGCCGGCAAAGAACGGAGTGATGTAAGCCATGATAAATCCAAGACCATTGAGAATAGCCCATGTAATGATGATTCGTTTGAGCCATGCCCTGGATTCATCCACGGTTTTTCCGGATTTGGAAAAATTCATCAAAAGCAAAGCAACCGATGCAGTTACAACAGCCGCAATGGTGGAAATCAGGATAATCTGGTTATATACGTCTTTCATGATTTCTGAAGCTTTGTCCCAGATGGTAGCAGCCATAACTGGTTGTACATTACAGGCAATCAGAGTGAAGACAAGGAAGGCAGTATAGAGATATTTTCCATAGTTCAGATGATGTTTCATGCCCGGTGGGGCTTCTTTGTGTACATGGTTTTTCAAGTAAATGAACCTCCTTCATAAAAAGAGGGCAAAGTGAGATCTTTCACTTTGCCCTGGCTTATAGTTTTCCTGCCTCATAAAAGCTTCAGTCCGGTCAATACGGAGGAACGCTTATTCCATATTTAGTTGTGATACTCCTTTCCATGCACTAAAAAACGCAGCTTGCACCAGAGAAGAGGCATTCCCTGGAAAGCTGCGTTTCGCTACATATAATTTTGACAGTATCATTTTAACATGGGTAGATTTTCCTGTAAATCGCAGAAGTGTGCCAATATGTGTCATCAGTCAGAAATAAACGGGACACGATTATACCAATTAGTCAAAAAAAAGGGCATTTTATACAATAAATAAAGACAAGAAATTAATTGGATTATATGATATATGCAACATCTTCGAAGAATGTTAAAAATCAGAAAGGAGGATACGGTATGAAGGCTATAAATAATGCTGCCAAAAATAAAGAAACTTTAACATGTGCATGCAACAATTGCGATCCAAAAGACGTTTGCTACTTATGTGATGTTAGAGACCATTGTCAAACATGTGATTCTGAGTGGTGTAGTCCGTTTGTTGGCGATAAAGATTGATTTGGTGTAAGAAAGAAGAGGTCTTACATTCTTCGGAGGTAAGACCTCCTCTTTAATAATATTAAAAAGAGGAAAAAAGAATGAGTATAAAAAATATTATT
>NZ_CABVDF010000005.1:0-40688 GCF_902497045.1 uncultured Blautia sp.
ATAAAAATGTGGCAGGAAATTTTTCCTACCACCCCTTTTTTACAGGGGATTTCTTTCTTCCTTTTCCTGCCTCCTGTATTCCTCTGTCCTTCATGCACAAAATCATTCCTGCGGATACCGCCTGTACCGCCGCCATAGTGGCGCAGCACACAGGCAGATTCCAGTATGCATCGTAGCTTCGATAGCCAGCCATTCCAAGACTGGCAGTAATCGGATAAATCTGGGAAAGCCTGCTGCTCCCTGCCACAAAAAGTCCGGCATATCCATAGACAAACGCCACTGCCACTCCTCCAAGGAATCCATTCCTGGAGCGGCTGGTTGCAATAATGATCGGCAGTACAGAGATATAAAGGAACAGATTTACCACAACCTGCTGGTAAAGAGAAAGAATCGCCCCGTCCACGGTAAATCCGGGAATCCCTGCGGCAAAACATCCGGCAGCTGTAAATACAGCACAGACAAAGCCAAGCGCCGCAGAAAAAATCCCGGCAACAACCAGTTTTGCCGTCAGGATGGCACGAAAAGACACCGGAACCGTGAGAAGACTTTTCAGGGTATCGTTTTTTATTTCACAGTTAATGATATATCCTGTAATTAAAGTAATACACATGGGAAAAATCATAAGCATATTATTTTTGATCACCTGTTCGGAAAAAAAACTGTATGTCCAGACGGTGCCGTCTTCCGCCAGGGTGGTAAACAAAGTCAGAATTACCGTTAAAAGCATCAGCGCCACCCCTGCCCAGAGAATGTGATAGCGCTTCATTTTCATAAGCTCTGTTTTGATCAGACGTATCATATTATTCTCCCCTCCTCTGATAAAGCTTTACCATAAAAATCACAGAAATAAAAGCAACTGTAAAAAGAATTACAGCCACTTCAGCTTCAGCAGGAATCAGCGCTCTAAGAGATTCCAGATCCTTCGGATCACTGACCACCATATGCTTCTGCATGTCGTCTGCGCTCCATAAGGTTGTCAGAGGAACCGGCATCAGATATACCACAGCCTTTGGAAGCGCTCCCATTACAAAAGCTCCCGCCTCATTAAGCACGCTGTAAAAGACACACAAAAGAATAGAAAAAATATAGGATTTGCTGCAAAAAACAATCACTGCTACCAGAGGCAGAGTCCCTGCCGTAATATAAATTCCCATTTTTACCGACATCCACAGCTTATATCCAATCCCCTGTACCTCAAAGACGATCCCTCCGCAAAACACAGAAGTAATTGTAGACGCTACACAAAATACGACACTGAAAAGGAACAACAGTATCACTTTTGCAAGTACCAGCTTTGTACTTGATACCGGAATGGTTTTCAGACTTTTGAAGGTGTCATTGTCGCGTTCCATAAAAAACAGAAGCGCCGCAATGATTCCAAGAATACAGGGCATGAAAAGCTGGATTCCATATCCCAGCACTGACTGCCACATCATGTCAAATACCTCCGCCTGAGTACTGCACTTTTCCCAGATCGGATCCCAGTTCAAAAAAAAGAACGTCAGCAGAACCGGAAACAAAAATGCCGCCGCAATCACAAGCTGAACAAATCGTTTTCTCTTTAATTTCCATAATTCACATCTGAGCAGTCTAAGCAATTCCAACACCTCCGGTCACTTTTTTGAAGTAATCCTCCAGGGTATCTTCACACATATGAACATCCCTGATCTCAATTCCATTTTCTACAAAGCAACGGTTGATACACTCCACCGGAAGGGAGGTATCAAGCAGCCGCAGACTGTGGGGATCCTCTATCTGAAAATACTCTGTTCCAAAATTTTGATAGAGAAGTCCCGATGCTCTTTTTGCATCGGACAGGACAAACCGGACATACTTCCTGTTCTTTTCCTCCAGCTCCTTCAGGCTTTCTTCTTCCAGAAGCACTCCATGGTCAATAATTCCAATATCGTCCGCCAGAAGCGCTATTTCCGAAAGAATATGGCTGGAAATCAGAACCGTTTTTCCCTGTACGTCACAAAGCTCACGGATAAAAGAACGGATCTCCGCAATGCCAATAGGATCCAGACCGTTAATCGGTTCATCCAGAATCAGAAGCTCCGGATCATGCATCACTGCCAGAGCAATGGACAGCCTCTGTTTCATACCAAGAGAATACTGGGAATAAAGCTTCTTATCCCTGTATGGCAGTCCCACAAGCTCCAGAGCCTTCTGAATCGCTTTTGGATCTCTGATCCTGCGAAGCTCTGCAAAAATCTTCAGATTCTCTGTTCCTGTCAGATTCGGATAAAAGCCCGGGGCTTCAATCAGGCTGCCCACCAGAGGAAGAACCTTTTTTTCGTTGTCGTGAAACGCTTCCCCAAAGATACGGATTTTTCCTGAAGTGGGTTTTGTCAGTCCAAGAAGCATTTTCATTGTCGTTGTTTTTCCCGCGCCGTTTCTTCCCAAAAGCCCGTAGATACGTCCCCGGCGTACATGAAGACTCAGTTCGGAAACACTCTTCTGGTTCCCGTAAATTTTTGTCAGTTTTTTTGTTTCAATTATCAGATCATTCATGAAAACAGCCTCCTTTATTTTTAATATCATCTTAACTCACTTTCCTTGAGCTTTTATGGAGACTGCCTTGAGTTTACCTTGAGATTTAACAGGGAATACTATGCAGAAACTGATGGCAGATGTATAATATAAGAAGCTTTTTTAGAAATTCTAAAATCAGGAGGAACTTCTATGTATGAAAAACCAATCCTCATTGTGGATGATGAACAGGAGCTTCTGATCATGATACGCAAAATTTTTGAACGGGCAGGATTTACCCAGATCATGACTGCCGCCTCCGCTGAAGCGGCTCTGAAAATTCTTTCTGTCAAAATGCCGGCTATGGCTGTCCTTGATGTGATGATGCCGGGAATGGATGGGTTTGCGCTTTTAAAAGAAATCCGTAAAGTCAGCAGTATGCCGGTTTTAATGCTGACTGCAAAAGGCGAGCCGGAAGACCGCTGTACCGGACTGGAATTAGGTGCAGACGACTATCTGGTAAAGCCATTTTTGCCCAGAGAGCTTCTGCTTCGGGTTACCGCAATCCTGAAACGTGTCTATCCGGAAGGAAACCGTATTGTCACGCTGGCAGCCTCCCAGGTGGATCTGGACAAAGCCGAAGTACGAAAAGGAAAAGAAGTCTTTCGGCTTACTGCAAAAGAATACGCCGTATTTCTAAAGCTTGCAGAAAATGCAGATCGGATCGTTACTATTGGTTCTCTCTGCCAGACTGCCTGCGGAGAGATCTGGCAGGGCTATGAATCTACTCTGATGACCCATATCCGTCATTTGCGCGAAAAAATCGAATCCAATCCGTCTGCCCCTGTCTCTCTTATCACCATCAAAGGACTGGGCTACAAGCTCATAACCAGGGAGGAAAACCGATGAATTCCATACAGCGTTTTTTTCGTAAATATTTTCTGTCCACTATGGGACTGCTGCTGCTGTTTTTATCCATAAATATTTTTCTTGCTCTTACCGTCCTTATTATCTCCTACAAAAGCTCCTCAGCTCCGAAGCTGCCTGTTGCACAGCTTGCTGAGAGAATAACCGAAAGTAACGGAGTCATCTGCGCTGATCCTCAGGTAAAAAAAATCCTCACTGAAAATCACTGCTGGGCCATGCTTCTGGATGACAATGGTACTGTCCTGTGGGATGAGGGAATGCCAGAACCCCTTCCTCGAAGCTATACAGCCACAGAAATCGCCAAATTCAGCCGATGGTACCTGCAGGAATATCCGGTCTATGTATGGGAACATCCTCTGGGGTTATTTGTGACCGCTTATCCGAAAGGCAGTATGCAGAAATATAATTTCTCCATGGACAGCCGTTACCTTTCCTCCTGTCTTCTTGGAATTTTTGTAATTTTGTCTGCCAATCTTCTTTTCATGCTTCTTCTGTTCTGGAAAAACACTCATAACGTAGAAAAAGCCATAGGCCCCATCCTTACAGGAATCAGCGCCCTGGCTAAAGGAAAAACTGTTTCATTAGAAGAAAAGGGAGAACTTGCAGAAATCAGCGCAGAAGTAAACCGCACAGCAAAAATGCTTCAAAGCAAAGACGCATCAAGAGCCCAGTGGATCAGCGGTGTTTCCCATGATATACGAACGCCTCTTTCCGTCATTCTTGGTTACGCAGGCAGTATGGAGGATGATTCTTCTCTTTCATCTGATATCCGGAATCAGGCTGCAATAATTCGTATGCAGGGCGAAAAGCTGCGGCAGCTTATTTCGGATCTTAATCTTGCCTCCAGGCTGGAATATGCCATGCAGCCTTTAAAGAAAACTTTTATAAATCCTGTGGAACTGGTTCGCCAGTGCATCAGTGATTTTTTTAATAACGGGCTGGATCCAAAATACGGGCTGGAACTGGATATCAGAAACGCTGCAGACTCGCCACCGATTGAGGGAGATCACTCACTTCTTACGCGTATGCTTGACAATCTAATTGGAAACAGTATCCGTCACAATCCAGAGGGCTGTCAGATCCTTGTATCTGTAACAGCAGAAAAAGAAAACTGCCGGATCACCGTTGCCGACACAGGACGGAGTGCAGACGCTGCCCTCCTGAAAAAGCTGAACCATATGGAATCCATTGCCATTACCCAGAATGACAAGGGAGAAATCATTCACGGAAACGGGCTGAAGCTTGTAAAACAGATCGTGAAAGCCCATGGAGGAAAGATTTCCTTTTCCACAAACACTCCCCGGGGAATGACCGTAACCGTGGAACTGCCATTATACATTCCTGCTATTTTGGAATAATCCTGTTGCTGTACATCACGTATTATATATTTTCCCATCTCTCTCTATACCTCATTACAAATTCAGATTTTTTGCCACAATTGTATCAAGTACCTGTGCGTTTATAGCTAAAAAACAGGGGCGCTGTTCCATATTCTGCATTGCTTATTCTTGTAACAACCAATCAGCTATATCGTAAATTTCAATTCCTTCGTAGCTATATTTCGGATGCCTGGTTCTGGCAATAATCATTTTTGGATAAGCATCTCGAATCTGAAGCAGAGGCAAATATTCTCTCTCAAATGTTTTCTGCTCTGAGATATTGTCACTTACCTGAATATAAATCTTTTCACTGCCGCGCTGAGCAACAAAATCGATTTCTTTTTGATAGAGCTTGCCAACATAAACATCGTATCCACGGCGAAGAAGCTCAATACAAACCATGTTCTCGTAAACTCTGCCATAGTCCATGTTCCTGCTTCCAAGTATTGCATATCGAATGCCACTGTCACACAGATAGAATTTTTCAGAGCTTTCGAGGTACTTCTTGCCACGAATGTCATATCTCTTAACATCATAAAACACGAAGGCATTACACAAGTATTTGATGTACTTGCCAACGGTTACATGATTAGTGGGTGTTTCCTTCGCTGTTAGCAGCTGACTAACTTTATTAGGGGATGTCAGATTGCTGATATTGTCCATTAGGAACTCGCTCAAACGCTGTAAAACCAAAGTGTCAGGCAACGCGTATTTCTGTACCAGGTCCCTTGTTACAATTGTTTCATACACCTCTTTGATATAATTTCTTCTATCTTTTTCGGTTCTATATGCATAGGAACCCGCTAAGCCACCCTTGATGGAGTAATCATCGAAGAGCTTATCTTTATCGCTAACATCATCGTAATATTGGCAATACTCCTGGAAGCTGAAAGGAAACACATGAATTTCAATATAGCGTCCAGTAAACAAAGTTGCCAAATCCGCACTTAGCAGAAAAGCATTGGAGCCGGTTACATAGATGTCGTATTTTCCTTTTGCGTACAAGCTATTGATTGCCAACTCAAACCTTGGACACATCTGAATCTCATCCACAAACAGATAATTTGTTTTATCTGCCTGATAATGTTCTTCTACATAAGCGTGTAGCGCATGGTATTCTTTAATCTCTTCATAAGCCAAATCCATGAAGTCAATAAAGATAATATTGATGTTTTCAAAATGACTTCTCAGGTATTCCATATATGCCTGCATCAATTTCGATTTGCCAGAACGCCGAATACCCGTGATGATCTTAATGTCAGGAGTTCCGTTCAGTTCAATGATTCTACCAAGATATTTTGCTCTCGTAATTGTTTTCATATGAACACCCACTTTCAAAAGTTGAATTTTTTTCATTTTTTGAAATCGTTTAGATGTCTTTATTATACTGTCTGCTAATAGTATATGCAAGCTGCCACTTTCAAAAACATAAATATTTTTATTTTTTGAAAGTGGCAGCTATGTAAAAGCAATCCATATAATTCGAAGCACGAGTTTCTATTTTTTTCTCATAATTAGAATTACCAGTCAACCTCAAATCAGGCAACGCAATTTTTCCTTGCATTGCCTGACTCTATTATTCCGCCGCTTCCAGCATATTTTCAATAAAAATCCCATATCCTCTCGTGGGATCGTTAACTAAAACATGGGTTACCGCTCCCACCAGCTTCCCATCCTGAATGATCGGGCTGCCGCTCATTCCCTGGACGATGCCTCCGGTTGCTTCCAAAAGTTCCGGATCTGTTACATGGAGCACAAAGCTTTTATTTGTATCCTCGTGGTTCATATCAATCCGGGTTATCTCTGCCTGATACTCCTGTACCTTTCCATTTACACAGCATAAAAGAGAGGCCGGACCTGTTTTCAGTTCCTGTTTATATGCCACAGGCATTTTTTTCAGAAACATCCCTTCCTTTCCGGCAAATATATGTCCATAAATTCCATTTTTACTGTTTATATCAATATTTCCCAGAACTCTTCCCGGTTCATAACGTATCAGGCCGGAAAGTTCTCCCGGACTTCCGCTTTCTCCTTTTTGTATGCCCAAAACTTCTGCCTGGTAAAGAGAACCTTCACTGATATGAAGAAGCTCACCTGTATCCACATCACTGATTCCATGCCCTAAAGCACCGTAATTTCCTTCTTTATCTACAAAAGTCAGTGTACCGATCCCCTGGGTATTATCCCGTACCCAGATCCCAAGCTTATAATCTCCGTTTGTATCCTTTACCGGTGTCAGAGAGACCGGAACCTCCTGTCCCTCTCTTAATAGGTCAAGAGTCACATCATCTCCATCCAAATGAGAGATATCTTCTATCAGTTCCTGTTTACTTGTGACCTTCTGTTCATTAAATGCCACTATATAATCTCCAGGCTTTACAATGTTTTTGGCAGGATCCTGAGAGGTTCCCTGCTCTGTCATTATCTCACCGGTATCAATGATCAGGACTCCTTCTGTTTCCATATAAATCCCTACTGTATTTCCGCTTGCATAGACAGTTCCATTCTCTGCAGGCATTACCTTTATATCTTTAAAGGGAATAAATCCCAGCAGCCTGCATGGAAGAAGATAACTTCCTTCTCCGGATACAGCTATGGCGTCCTCAAATTTCAGAAGAGGATGTTCCAGAAGCTGCGCTACCTTCTGGTCTTCTCCTTCTGACACATATATTTCATCGGGAACCTTACGGTCTATATAACGATATCCCAGCCATCCCATAGCAAGGATATCCAGTCCCAGACACCACAGAAGAAATTTTCTGTACCTTCTTCTGTTCATTCTGTCACATCCTTTCCGCATAATTTAAAAGAGAGGACGACGTCTCCTGTCATCCTCTCTTATTATGCGGTGAAACATTTTATTTCAGTCTTGTATTTTTATGTACCAGTGCCAATTCTTTCATCTCTTTTGCATTGCCAAAAACAGCATCTGTGATCTCCGCTCCTCCAAGAAGCCTTGCAAGCTCCCGTACAGATTCATCACCTTCCAGAGGATGGATCTCCGTAATAGTTTCCGTCCCTTTCTGATGTTTTTCAATTTCAAAATGAGTATCTGCCATAGCAGCAATCTGAGGAAGATGTGTAATGCACAAAACCTGATGGCAGGCTCCGATCACAGCCATTTTTTCCGATACCTTCTGAGCAGTCCTTCCACTGATACCTGTATCGATCTCATCAAAAATCAGTGTCTCAATCTGATCCCGGTCTGCAAGAATGGCCTTGATGGCCAGCATGATCCTGGAAAGCTCACCTCCTGAGACGATCCTTCCCAACGGCTTTACATCCTCTCCGGGATTTGTGGAAATTTCATATTCTATCTCATCTGTTCCATTATCAGAAAATTCTTTCTTCCGTTGAAAATCAATACGGAATTTCACATCCAGGAAATTCATATCACGAAGGCCTTCTATGATTTTTTCTGTCAGTGTTTTACTATATTCTTTCCTGATTTCTGACAAAACATGTGAGGCTTTTTCAAGCTGTTCTTCTGTTTTTTTCAGATCTTTCTTTGCTTTCAGGAAATTTTCTTCATATCTGGAAAGTTCTTCCAGCTTTTTCTGCTGACCCTTCTGATAGGCGTGGATTTCCTCTATGGTACGTCCGTATTTTGCCTTCAGTCCGTTGATCAGATCAAGACGCCTTTCTGTCTCATAAAAAGTTTCATCATCAAAACTTAAATCCTCCACATAGGAAGAAATTTCTCTGTTAAAATCATTTAAAAGAGCATCTATCTCCTGCAGGGACTGTGACATAATTTCCAGCTGCGGGTCATATTCTGTTACCTTTGAAAGCTCTCTGACCGCAGTACCTGCCGCATCTCCCGCTCCCTGATCGTATCCGGTCAGGCTGTGAACAGTCTGAAGTGTCTCGAGAATCAGCTTTCCGTTATTCAGCTTACGGTACAAGTTTTCCAGTTCTTCATCTTCTCCGGATAACAGATGCGCTTTTTCAATCTCTTCTATTTCGAATTCCAGAAAAGCTTTTTCCCTGTTTCTCTGCTCTTCATCTGTATCCAGTTCTTTCAGCCGCTGCACACAGCTGCGATAGGTGCCGTAAATTTCCCTTACCTTTTCTTTCGCCGGCTGTATTTTTTCCTTTCCATATGCATCCAGGATTTCCAGCTGCTTATCCTGATATAAAAGAGACTGATGCTCATGCTGTCCATGGATATCCAGAAGACAGGAAGCCGCCGCTTTCATCTGACTTACTGTACATGTCTCTCCGTTGATCTTGTTGATACTTCTTCCATCTGTGACCTTTCGTGAAAGAAGCACCTGCCCATCCTCCAGTTCAATCCCCAGATTCTTCAGAGAAGCCTCCGCCTTTTGATTTTCCACCTGAAAAAGAAGCTCTACCAATGCATAAGGTGCTCCTGCCCGTATCATATCTTTTGCGATCCGTCCTCCCAGAATCAGCTGCATAGAGCCAAGGAGAATTGATTTTCCCGCTCCGGTTTCTCCTGTAAGGATATTCAGCCCCGGTCCAAATTCCACTTCGATGTCCTGGATCAGTGCAAGATTTTTTACATGCAGATGAACTAACATTTTACCGCCTTTCTATTTCTTCAGAATGCTCTTCAGACGCTTTACTACGCCTGATGCCTCCTCTGTTGTCCGCGCAGCACACATTACCGTATCATCACCGGCAATGCAGCCCAGGATTTCTTCCCATTCCAGGGCATCCAGCGCTGCAGCTACTCCCATAGCCATACCAGGAACTGTCCTTATGACTACAAGGTTTTGTCCCTGATCTATTGTAAGAAGTGCATCATGAAGCACTCTGGTATATTTATCACCTAATCCGGACGGCAGTTCCTGAAGAATGGCATATCGGGATTTTCCTTCACCATCTGCTACCTTTGTCATCTTCAGTGCCCGGATATCTCTTGACACAGTTGCCTGTGTTACCTTAAATCCTGCCGCATTCAGACGGGCAGCCAATTCCTCCTGCGTATCAATATCATACTGCCGGATCAGTTCCTTTATTTTTTCATGTCTTGCTACCTTCACAATAACCCCTCCGTCTGGTGCTTAATTATCGCGCATTTTCTGTCTTAGGACCTCTACAAAGCTCAAATGGTTCAGCTTCAGAATCCGGCAGCTGACCGCTGCTTTTCTTATGATGATCCTGTCTCCTGTTACCATTGGTATCACCGTATCCCCGTCAAAAGAAGCCAGCCCCTTTTCCTGATCCTGTCTTCTTCCTTCTCCAAGTTCCACCGTGATTACATCTTCTGCCGGAAATATGATGCTTCTGGTATTCATAGTATGAGGCGCCACCGGTGTCATCAAAGTCATTGCCGCATTGGGTGATATCACCGGTCCTCCACATGACAGACTGTAGCCTGTGGATCCCGTAGGTGTGGAAATAATGATTCCATCCGCATTATAAGAATTCAGATATTCATTATTCACATAATTTTTGAACCTTACCACTCTGAGAGGGCCATCTCTGGAGATTACAATGTCGTTTAAGGCAACATCTTCCCCGATCAGTGTATCTCCCCTCCACACGCTTCCGGTAAGCATCATGCGTTCTTCTATCTCATAGTCATCTGACATCAGCTGATCCAGAGACGGGTATATGGAATAGCGGTCTACCTCTGCCAAAAATCCCAGCGTGCCCAGATTCATTCCCAAAAGAGGGATTTCTCTGTGGACAACATCCCTTGCTGCCTGCAGAAGTGTTCCATCTCCTCCCAAAACCAGAATACACTGTGTTCCCTCCGGAATCAGATCCGGATTCGTATAGTGATAACTTCCCTCCAGTTTTCTCTCTGCCTGCTGGACCATACATTCTTTTCCATGGCTTCTGAGATAGGAAACGATTTCTCCCGTCAGTTTCAGTTCTTTATCCTTGGCGCTGTTTGTGATTATATAAAACCTGTCCATAACAAACCTTTCTTAATCCAGCTGTGCATGTGCATCCCGGACTATTATTTCCGGGGCTGTTTCCAGACAGGAAACCACTGCTGTACCTTCCGGTCTTTTTTTCAGATGAAGGAGATATTCAATATTTCCCTCAGGTCCTTTAATCGGTGAAAAGGAAAGATGTGCCGGTTCCAGGAAAATGGACATTGCATATTCCATAACTTTTTCTATCACCTCAAGATGTACTGCCGGATCACGGACCACACCTTTTTTTCCAACTTTTTCTCTTCCTGCTTCAAACTGAGGTTTGATCAGGCAAACGATCTCTCCTGTTTCAGTCAGAAGTTTTCTTACCGGAAGCAGAACTTTTGTAAGGGATATAAATGATACGTCTATGGAAGAAAAATCTGCCGCTTCCTGGATATCATCAGGAACCACATATCTGATATTTGTTTTTTCCATACAGATTACTCGAGGGTCGTTTCTGAGCTTCCAGTCAAGCTGACCGTATCCCACATCAATAGAGTAAACTTTCACAGCCCCATTCTGCAGCATACAGTCTGTAAATCCGCCAGTGGAAGCTCCTACATCCATACAGACTTTTCCATCCAGAGCAACTCCAAAATGATTCATTGCCTTTTCCAGCTTCAGCCCTCCGCGGCTTACATAAGGAAGGGTATTTCCCCTCACTTCAATTTTTACAGTTTCCGGAAACATAGTCCCTGCTTTATCTTCCTTCTGTCCGTCCACATAAACATCCCCGGACATAATATATGCCTTTGCTTTTTCTCTGGAGGGGGCAAGCGCCCTCTCCATCATCAAAAGATCAAGTCTTTTTTTCATTTTACTTCCTCATACCCGTTTTCTTCTGATAATTCATTGTCTATGGCACTGAGGATCTCCACAGGAGAAAGCCCCACTCTGGCTCTCAGGCTGTCTACCTCCCCGTGCTCTACAAAACGGTTCCAGATAGCAAGAGAAAGAACTCTTGTGTTAGGATGGCAGGCTTCCATATAGGATGCCACATGCTCCCCGAAACCGCCGTTCTTTACATTTTCCTCCACAGTCACAAAAAGGCTGTGGTCTTTTGCCAGCTCATCCAGAAGAGCTGTATCCAAAGGTTTTACAAATCTTACGTTTACAAATGTAGGATCGTCCCCTCTGTCCTTCATCTCATGGAAAACCTGCTCACAGACAGCAGTCATGCTCCCCACGGATAAAATCACCGTTTTGCTTCCTCTGGAAATAACCTCACTTTTTCCATACTGGATAGGTCCGTTAAATTCTTTCAGACCCTGGTATGCATTGCCTCTGGGATAACGGATCGCACATGGTCCGGCTGCACATACAGCAAATTCCAGCATTTTTTCCAGTTCCCATTGATTTTTTGGCGCCATCACCGTCATATTCGGCATCATGGTCAGATAGGAAAGGTCAAAACAGCCCTGATGAGTCTCGCCGTCAGCGCCTACCAGACCCGCCCTGTCAATGGCAAAAACCACATGAAGATTCTGCATGCATACATCATGCAGGATCTGATCGACTGCTCTCTGAAGAAAAGATGAATAAATGGCCACTACAGGGGTGACACCTCCAAGAGCAAGACCTGCCGCAAAGGATACTGCATGTTCTTCCGCAATTCCTACGTCAAACAAACGCTCCGGGAACAGCTTGCCGAATTTCTTAAGTCCTGTCCCGTCCGGCATGGCAGCTGTGATGCCTACCAGTTTCTTCTGCTCTTTTCCAAGGGCTGCCATTGTCTCTGAAAAAACATCCGTATAAGTAGGAATCTTTTTTTCTGACAATGATTTTCCCGTTTTTATATCAAAGGGACCTGTTCCATGAAATCTGTCCGGATGAACACAGGCCGGAGTATAGCCTCGTCCCTTTTCTGTCAGTACATGTACCAGAACAGGGCCTTCTACTCGTTTTGCCTCATTAAAAAGCCTCATCATCTGCCGCATATTATGGCCGTCTACCGGTCCCAGATAAGTGATTCCCATATTTTCAAAAAACATGCCCGGTATGATCAGCTGTTTGATACTGCTTTTTGTCTTTCGCATAGTATCTACAATAGCCGGTCCCACTTTCGGTATTTTTTTCAGCGCCTTCGTAGTGTTCATTTTCATCCCGGTATAGGCTTCTGCTGTCCTTAGTGCACTTAGATAAGAGGAAATGCCTCCTACATTTTTTGAAATGGACATATTATTGTCATTCAATACAATAATAAAATTCGTCTTCAGCTCTGCTGCATTATTCATAGCCTCATAGGCCATGCCTCCTGTCAGAGAACCATCTCCGATCACAGACACTACCCGGTAATTCTGGCCTTGAAGGTCTCTTGCACGTACATATCCAAGACCTGCGGAAATGGAATTTGAGCTGTGGCCTGCATCAAAGGAATCACAGTCGCTTTCCTTTCTTTTTGGAAATCCGCTCATGCCGCCTTCTTTCCGAAGATTGGCAAAGCCGTCTTTTCTTCCCGTAAGTATTTTATGTGTATATGCCTGATGCCCCACATCCCAGATAATTTTATCCTGTGGAAGATCCAGAACGTTATGAAGGGCAAGAGTCAGCTCTACAACACCCAGATTTGATGCCAGATGACCGCCTGTATGGCTTACAGACCGGATCAGAAACTGCCGGATCTCTGCTGCCAGTTCTGGAAAATCTGCCAGTGCGATCTTATGAATGTCATTTGGCTTATTGATCTTTTCCAACATCCTCCGTATTCCTCTCTTACTTCCTTCGGCCTGCCATCTCCTTTATGAGGGCCATCAGGAATTCATTTTTTCTGTTCAGCTTTTCCAGATATGCAACAGCCCGGGCAGAAAGCTCCTCTGCCTGGCGTGCCGCCTCTTCTATACCAAAAAGCGTCACATATGTAACTTTATTGTTCTTTTCATCACTGTGTACCGGCTTTCCAAGCTCCTGGCTTGTAGCTGTCACATCCAGGATATCATCACGGATCTGAAATGCCAGTCCAATATTAGAAGCTGCACTTTCTACAAGGGCAAGCTCTTCTTTTTCCGCGCCGCCCAGCACTGCCCCGGTCATCATAGATGCCTCCAGAAGAGCTGCTGTCTTATGCTCATAAATATAATCAAGCAATTCTTTTGTCAATGGTTTCCCGTCATTTTCCACATCTACGCTCTGACCACCAAGCATTCCGTATATGCCTGTTTTTTCTGCCATAATACGAACCGCCCGGATCACCCGTTCATTTCCCGGCGCCAGTTCAAACGCCCGGAACATGGTTTCGTAAGCGTAATTTAAAAGAGCCGCTCCGCCCAGAACCCCCATCGCTTCTCCATATACTTTATGAGTCGTCAGGCGTCCTCTTCTGTAGTCATCATTATCAATAGCCGGAAGATCATCATGAATCAGAGAATGGGTATGGATCATCTCTATCCCTGCCATAAATGGTTCTGCCAGCTTTTCATCTCCGCCGAAAAGACGGAGTGTTTCAAGAAGAAGAACTGGTCTCAGACGTTTGCCGCCTGCACACATGCTGTAATTCATGGCTTCTGCCATAGTCTTTGCAAATCCCTCTTCTTTTGGAAGCCATAAACGGATCACCTTTTCTGCATGATCGGTCTTTTGCTTCAGTTCTTCTTTAAAATTCCCGTAATGTTCCATCTTCATCCATCTGGAGCATCTTTTTTTCTACTGTATCCAGCTTCTGGCTGCAGTATTTCAAAAGCTCCATTCCCTTTTTATAAAAACGAAAGGAATCCTCCAGGGAAGTCTCACTGTCTTCAAGCTTCTGTGCCAGTTCCTCAAGCTTTGCAAAAGCTTCTTCCAGTGTCTGCTCCTCCTGAAGCATTCTTTCCTGATCAGCTGTGTCTGTCATATATTCCATTTTTCCTTTCTGGATCCTGTGATCCGGGCTTCGATCACCCCGTCTGTCACAGAAATATCCAGCATTTCGCCAGGTCCGGCCTGTGAAACAGACTTCACGGCACAGCCTTTTTGGTCTGAAACAAAGGCATATCCCTGATTCAGTTTTCCAAGAGGAGACAGTCCTTTATATCTCTCCAGAAAAATTCCAAGCCTGTGTCTGTTCTCCCGGATCTTCCATTCCATTGCCCCGCGGACAGCATTTTCATAATCCAGCAGCATCTGGCGCTTTTCTCTCAGACGGCTTTCCGGGCTGAGATACTGAAACCGCAGTTTTTCCTGTTCCAGCCTGAGATTGTACAGGTCGATTCTTGCCTGCATCCCTCTTCTGAGACGCTCCCGGTATCCTTCTGCCGTTTCCATTATCTTTCTGCGGTTTTCTACTGCCAGTTCCGCTGCTGCAGAAGGTGTAGGAGCCCGCAGATCGGCCACAAAATCAGCAATGGTAAAATCCGTCTCATGCCCCACTGCAGAGATCAGAGGTGTCCTGCATTCAAAAATGGCTCTGGCTACTTTCTCTTCATTAAAGGCCCAGAGATCTTCCATGGATCCGCCCCCTCGGCCCGCAATGATCACATCCACGCCATAGCGGTCAAGCATCTGTATTCCCTTTACAATACTGTCTGCAGCACCCTCTCCCTGTACCAAAGCAGGGTACAGAATGATCTGAAGATAGGGATCTCTTCTAAGGGATATGTTCCGTATATCCTGAACAGCAGCTCCTGTAGGCGCTGTCACCACTCCCAGTTTTTTTATAAATCTTGGAATGGGCTGTTTATATTCCTGGGCAAACATCCCCATTTCTTCCAGTTCGCTCTTGAGGGCAAGAAAGCGTTCATAGAGAACGCCTGATCCTTCCTGGGTAATCTCCCTGGCATAAAGCTGATAACGCCCGTCTCTTTCATAAACGTCAACAGCTCCGCCTGCCACCACCTGGTCTCCGTCTTTCATTCGAAAAGCCAGACCTCTTCTGTGCCCTGCAAACATCACACAGGAAAGAACTCCTGTTTCATCTTTCAGAGAAAAATAAATATGACCGCTGGGATGATATTTACAGTTGGACACTTCTCCCTTCACATATATCTTCTTCAGAACAAAATCCTGAACAAACATATTTTTTACATATCGGTTTACCTGTCCTACTGAATATACTGTTTTCATTTTCAGTTCTTGCTTTCTTCAGATCCCGGTGCTTCTTTTTTCTTCTGATCTTTTTTTGACAGAATAATATGCTTTGCCTGATGTGTCGGACGCTGTGGTCTTTTTACTGTACCGGGAGTTTTATTTCCACTTGCGATCCTGCCAAGTATGCCGTTTACAAACGAGCCCGAATCTTCCCCGCCAAAAAGCTTGGCGATCTCTACTGCCTCGTTGATGGCAACTCCCACCGGAATATCATCGTCGAATTTCATTTCATAAACTGCCAGACGAAGTGCCGTCAGATCCACTCTGTTCATACGGCTGGTCTTCCATCCCTGGCTGTACTCATTCAGTTCCTGATCGATCTCAGGGAGTTTTTCAAGGATATGATCGTACTTCTGCTTCATATCCGACTGCTCATCTTCAGTCATCTCCTCAAGAGTATCAAAGTAAAGTGAAAGCTGCTCCGGCATCTCTCCTTCTTCATTAAACTGTGTCATAAACAGCAGCTTAAAGATATGCTCTCTCTGTTCGTGTCTTCGCATAATTCCTCCTCATAAAGAAAAAAGGAAAGGTTTACTTTCCTTTTTCATTCTCCATATCTACGCCTGCAATGCGGATATTTACATCTGCAACTTCAAGGCCTGTCATATTTTCAATAGATGTCTTGACTTTGTCCTGAACCATTCTGCTGACATCCAGGATATTCTTTCCAAAATCAATATTCAGTGTCAGATCCACGGTAACAACACCCTCCAGGATCGTTACTTTTACGCCTTTGGACAGGTTTTTCATTCCCAGCTTGCCCACCAGTTCATTGGTGATATTGCCGCCCATGGAAGCAACGCCTTCCACCTCAGTGGCAGCCAGACCTGCAATGATCGTTACCACCTCATCTGCGATCTTCACTTCACCGATCCCTCCGACATCCTGTATTTTATAAGTTGTTCTTTTTTCTGCCATATTAACTCCTCCTAAGGATCCAGAATCTGATTCATTGTTACTGTTTACTTCATTACAGTAACGATTCGTTGCTCTTATTATGGACATTCCTGTTCTCAGAAATCCATCTACATTCATAGGATTAGTATATCAAATTTCCACAGAAAATAAAAGTATTTTATTTACTGAATTCAGTCAGCACCAGATCCGGATTACGATCCTGTGTCATGCCCACACTCCATGCGTTGACAAACAGCAGCAATGGATTTCCCTTAAGGTCTGTTACCTTCTTCATATCTGAAGTCCCTGTGATCTTAGCTACGTCCACTTCTTCTTTATTTGCGATCCAGCGGATGTGTTCATAAGGCAGATTTTCCAGACGAATCTCCACATTATATTCATTTTCCAATCGGTATTTCAGGACGTCAAACTGCAGGACACCTACAACGCCTACAATGATCTCCTCCATACCCGTATTAAATTCCTGGAAGATCTGGATGGCGCCTTCCTGTGCGATCTGGTTGATTCCTTTTACAAACTGTTTACGCTTCATGGTATCAATCTGGCGGACTCTTGCAAAATGCTCCGGCGCAAAGGTAGGGATCCCCTCAAAGGCAAATTTATTGCCTGGAGAGCAGATAGTATCTCCGATAGAAAAAATACCCGGATCGAATACACCGATAATATCTCCTGCATAAGCTTCGTCTACAACATGACGGGATTCCGCCATCATCTGCTGCGGCTGGAGAAGACGCATCTTCTTGTCTCCCTGTACATGATAAACCTCCTGTGAAGCATCAAACTTACCGGAACAGATGCGCATAAAGGCAATCCTGTCACGATGTGCTTTATTCATATTTGCCTGGATCTTAAATACAAAGGCTGAAAAATCATCAGACATAGGATCGATCTCCTGATCCTCTGCTTTTCGCGGCAAAGGGGAAGAGGTCATTGACAGAAAATGCTCCAGGAATGTTTCCACACCGAAATTGGTAAGAGCAGAACCGAAAAATACCGGTGTCAGTTCTCCTTTGCTTACCAGCTCCTGATCGAAGTCTGCGCTGGCTCCGTCCAGCAGCTCAATTTCTTCCATCAGCTGTTCTTTCTGTTCTTCATCCACGATCTCATCCAGATGTGGATCATCTATGTCGATTTCTTCTATGCTGCCTTCTTTTGTTCCTTTCTGAGTATCAGAAAAAGTAAGTACCTTATGGGTATTTCTGTCGTACACTCCACGGAATTTTTTACCGGAACCGATAGGCCAGTTGATGGGACATGTAGCAATCCCAAGCTCTTTCTCGATTTCGTCAAGAAGATCAAAAGTATCGTTTGCATCTCTGTCCATTTTGTTGATAAATGTAAAAATCGGAATATGGCGCATTACACAGACTTTAAACAGCTTCCTTGTCTGTGCCTCTACACCCTTGCTTCCGTCAATCACCATCACTGCTGAATCTGCTGCCATCAATGTACGGTAGGTATCCTCAGAGAAATCCTGATGTCCCGGAGTATCCAGAATGTTGATACAGTAACCGTCATAGTGGAACTGAAGTACAGAGGAAGTAACAGAGATACCTCTCTCCTTTTCGATCTCCATCCAGTCAGAAACCGCATGGCGGGCAGTTGCCTTTCCCTTTACACTTCCTGCCAGATTGATCGCTCCTCCATAAAGAAGGAACTTCTCTGTAAGAGTCGTCTTACCGGCATCCGGGTGGGAAATAATGGCAAAGGTTCTTCTTTTTTCTATCTCTTTCGCATACTTGGACACGTTAAAGCCTCCTGTTATTTTTTCTGTTTCATGATATTTTACGTTCTTTTGCACAACAAACACATTCTAGTATACAAAAGGAGGCAATGTCAAGAGGAGGGAGGCGAAAAACACAGCCTCCCTCCAAAAAAACACCTGTCTGTCAGTCATAAATCCCTTCTGTTTCAATCGTCGGTTCTTCTATTGTATCCGCATTCGTTTCCTCTGCCGGGGTCTCCTCCTCTGCTGTTGGTTCCTCTGCTTCGGAAATTTCTTCAGAAGATCCGTTTAACGGTGTGATCACAATATTTTCTGCCGCGATCCCTGTCTTACGTTTGACGATATCCTCAATCTGAGCCCGTCTGGAATCTTCAAGATCTGCATCCGGCACAACAACATCCGCTGTTTCTCCGGTCAGGTTCACGATCACATTTTCAAATCCTTTTGCCTCCAGAAGAAGCTCTGCCGCCGCCTCTTTTTCTGTAAGTTCTGTCATAGAAACCATGGTACTGATAGCTTCCTGCTTCTTCTCTTCACTGATATCTGCATTTCCTATGATCTCCTGAAGATCTGCCTTATTCTGAGAACGTATCTGCTCTCTTGAAAGTCTTGCCTGAGCGGCAAAATCTGTAGCCCCTGTAAGTACGGCTTCTCCTGGAGTACCTGTGGTTTCAAGCTCCTCAGCGCCATTTGCCCCGTTCTCATCCAGAAGGGCTGTTTCATCTGTAATATCGTACTCTGTCTCTTCCAGGATACTGCTGCTGTCTGTACTTGCCTCCTGATCTTTAAAGCCCAGATCCACATCTGCAAAGTTCAGATAACCTGCAACTGCGATCAGGATCGCCAGCGAGGTGATGATCACCTGATTTTTCTTCATGATCTTTTTCACTTTACTCTCCTCATTTCATTTTCATTATTTTAATTTTATGGGCTTCAATCTGAAATAATGCCATGACTGCCTGCTGAATGTTCCGTACAATAACAGGATCATCTGCTCCTTCTGCTGAAATAAGCACACCGGTTACCTCTATCTTTCCGGATCCGTAAAACCCCTGCTGCTGTCCGGTCATCAGAAGTACCTGCACCTGTCCGGCGCCTTCTGTATTTTCCAGGATGGATTCCAGCTTCGCCTCCAGTTCTGTTCGGTCTGTCATATCTTCTTCTGCCTCTTCCAATATCCCGCTCCTTGTTCTTTTTTCCTTTTTACTGTCTGATACAGGAAGAGAGATCACTGTCAGAAGAAGTCCCAGAAGAAGAAGCATCGTCCACTGCTGCCCCGTCATCCCCTTCAAAAAAGATCTGACAGTTTTCCTCTGTGATCCCGAAGTTCTCCTGGAGTCCATGGCGGATCCCTCCTTCCTGTTCCTCCGTCAGATTTATGCTTACAGTCAGTTTTAAAAATATCTGCTCTCCTTCTATATCTACGACTGCCTGTGCATGATTTATTCCTGTTTTTTTCAGATAACCGGTGATTTCTGACGACAGCGCCTTTTCATAGCCCTGTTCCAGATAAAATGCCTGTAGCTCCCTGTTTTCCATTTGTTCCATTCTTTTCTGCTCCTGCCGGAAATACTCTTCAAAACCTGCTAAAAGCTCCGTACTTTTTCCGAACACAGAAAACACAGGGACGCATATCATATAGATCAGAAGAAGCCCCATAAAAGAGCGGACATAGCGTTCATATTTTTTATCCGGTATCAAATGAAGCAATGATGTAAAGATCAGGTAGAACACAGCCAGATTTCTTGTCCACTGACAGATCTGTTCTTTCATATCCCGCCTCCCCGAGTTCCTGCCATAACGATCAAAAACGTCAGGATACAAAGGATCTCCGCTGAAAAAAGAATCTTCAGAAAAATACCATATCCCTCTCCCATAGTAGACAGGCATTCTACAATGCGCCTGTCCGACACAGGCTGAGCTGCCGCTGCCAGAAAACGATAGACAAACGACAGTATTCCATAATGGATCACAGGTCCGGCTCCTGCCATCAGCAGTACGATCAGTATTACAATACCAAGGCAGTTTCTCACAAGCACTGCACTTGCAAGAACCAGCTCCGTCACCGTATTTACTGCATTTCCTACTCCCGGCAGAGAACTGGCCGCCCTTCCGATAAATGTTCTCTTTAAAGAATCCATAGCCGGAGCCGACAGACTTTTGATGATCTGCAGACCTGCCACTGTTCCTAAAAGCGTTTTCAATCCCCAGCCTGTCATTACCGCCAGAAGGTCTGAAAGCTTCCCCAGCATCTCCTCCCTGGAAAGATGATTAACAAGACAGAGCAGCACATAAAGATCCGCCGCCGGCAAAAGAATATTGAGGAGGATCCATTGGAGCAGCCACACCAGAATAAGAACCCCCTCATAAAATACAGCGGCTGATACAGCTCCGGAAGCTGCTGCTACCGTAATAAAGTATGCCGGAGCAAGGGCTTTCATAAATTCCATCATCCAGGAGATGGTCTGATACAGTTTATTTCCCGCCTCAAAAAAAGAGTCTGCAAGAAGTGTGAATAACAGCAGATATACAATATAAAAGCTGATATCCCCTACCTGGCTGTTTTCAAAAACAGAAGAAAAATTCAGCAAAAGAGCTGCTGCAAGTATAAGGAGCAGCAGCTTTACAAACAATTCTCTCTCCTTCTGGAGGCCGGAAAAAAAGAGACTTTTCAGGAATCTCCCTACGGTCTCTTTTGATATTGCCTCTTCTCCATGGATCATTTTATTCAAAGCCTCACGAAAAGAAAAGCTGTCCTCTCCCAGTATTTCATTTACCATCTCCTGTATTTTGCTCAGATCAAGTTCCATAAGAAGATCTCCCTGTATCTTCTCCGCTGTTTCTTCTCCTTCTGATTTTCCAGATTCTGCCAGGACCGTATCGGTTCCGCTCAAAAAAACCAGAACCATACAAAGTATGATTCCTGTTTTTTTTATAAACAGACTCATACAAAAAACTTCTGGATAGTTTCCAGAAGAGCCATAAGTACCGGAAGACTCAGTACCATGATCGAAAGCCGGCAGAACAACTCGATCTGTCCGGCTGTTGCCTGATGCCCGGCATCTCTGCAGATTCCTGCAGAAAACTGTCCGATATAGGCAATTCCCAGCATTTTGACCAGAGAAGACAGATAGCTTTTTTCAAAGCCCACACTTTCTCGAAGTTCTTCCATAACTTCATAGATATACCTGATTTTTCCCACAGCCAGTCCCAGGATCACAACGCCTATACCCATTGTCACAAAAGCTGCATATTCCGGTTTTGTTCCTTTTAATAAAAAACCAAGGATCACTCCGCAGATCCCCAGAAGAGAAATTTTTATGATATCCATATCATCCTCCGGTCTCCCCCAGTATAACAAAAACTCCAATCAGCAGACTACATAACAAAAAGCGACTGTATACTCTCAAAAAGATCATAGATATAAGGAACGATCCAGAACAGTACGATCAGAAGCCCTGCCAGGCTTACAAGAAATGCCTGCTCGTCCCTTCCGCTGTGCTTCAGTATCTGGGAAAGAACGGAGACCAGGATTCCCACTGCCGCGATCTTAAATATTATACTGACCTCCAATTCCTCCCCCTTTCCGGTATCTTTACCATAACAGCACTCCCAGAAGGATACCGCCCAGGATTCCCATACTCCTGCACAGTTTTTTCTTTTCCGGAAGCTCTTTTTTCAGATTCTCCAGCTCTTCTGACAATTCCGTCTCAAATACTTCTATCTGACGGATCTGCATTTCCCTGTCCAGATAACCAAGACGGCCGCCAAAAGAAAAGGCTGTTTCCTTTTCTTCTGCAGAAAGAGCTGTCTCGGTCAGGATTTTTTCCGCACAGTCCCGAAATATACTTCCAAAAGGTCTGCCCTGAGCGTCTTTCATAGAAGCGGACACACACATAAGAAAATCCCTGTAGGCGCCTTCCATTTTACCGGCGGTTTCCAGAAAAGCCTCCGGAAGAGACGAATTTCCACATCTTACAGCTCCCTTCAGATATGCTGCAATCTGAAGAAAAATCCTCAATTCCTGCTCTCTTCTTGTAAACTCCATGCTTTTTGAAAAACCAATGCCTGTTCCTGCCAGAAAAATCAAAAAAATCCCTGCCGCCTTCAGCATGGATTTCCTCTTTCGTCATAAATTCCCCGGATGATCCCGGCTCTCTGCTCTTTTCCAAGAAGGATATACCTTTCAAACACTTTCATCTTTCTGAGACGTCCAAAAAAAGGAGTAGAAAAAATCTCCTCCAGGCTTGCCCCATGAGCAGTGGCAATCAGCTTACATCCGCTGTAGATCACAGATTCCACCGCCTTAAAATCCTCTTCCCTTCCAAGTTCATCCACTGCGACTACAGAAGGGGACATAGAGCGGATCAGCATCTGCATCCCATGAGCTTTTGGGCATCCGTCCAGCACGTCTGTCCGGATTCCAAGATCATTCTGGGGTATTCCCTGATAACAGCCTGCAAGCTCGCTTCGCTCATCCACCACTCCTACCGTTACTCCCGGAATCTTTCCGGATCCGTTGCTGAGCTGGCGGATCATATCTCTGAGCAAAGTAGTTTTCCCACATCTTGGCGGAGAGATCAAAAGTGTATGGGCTGTCCAGTTTTCTTTCCGGATGTGTTCCATGACCGGATCTGCACATCCTTGTATTTCATGAGCCAGCCGGAGATTGATGCAGGATATATATTTCATTCCCCTGATTCTGTCTCCATCCAGGATCACCTTTCCGGTAACGCCGACCCTGTGTCCTCCCTGTACGCTCATATAGCCCTGGCGGAGCTCATCTTCATAAGCATACAGGGAATATCCGCTGACATACTCCAGCGTTTCTTTCAGATCCTCTCTGGTAACCAGATACGGTTCCCGTCCTCTGGTACGCAGAAAGCATTCTCCTCCATCGTAGATCAGAAACATCGGACGTCCTGCCCGCAGACGGATCTCGTACAGCTTTTCATAATCCAGATCCGCCTGAAGAAGAAGCCTTCGGATATTTCCGGAAAACAGATTCTGAATCTGGTTTGCCTCTATGGTCCTCACCCCTCTTTACACATAATATATGTGGGCGTTCCCATTTTAGTACAAGTTTTTATGGAAGACTGATCTCAACTTTTTCCCAGCGGATATCCAGAGGATCTGCAGACCACAGCGCCCCGCTGTAGCCCGTCTCCATATCCAAAATCACATGATGTCCTTTTTCCATAGGTATTTTTCGGAAATCTTTATAAAATCCCTCTCCGGTCCATTTCGTGTAAGCTTCTCTCAGAACCCACTGTTCAAAAAAGGCAGCTGAAACATCCTCTGCTGCGATTATTTCCGAAACCATCTCAGAAGGAACAAGTTTCTGCAGCATTTTTTCAAAATTAACCTGTTTATGCTGCTGGATATCGATTCCAACCTCCTGATCCGCCATAACGCACACCACATATTTTCCTGAATGACTGATATTATAATGAAGTTTCGGACGCAATGTAAAAAACGGTTTCCCATGCTCTCCCTTTGCTCTTGGTTCAAAAGACAGCTTCAGACCATACTCTCTGTACAGAGCCTCCTCCAGAAGTTTCTCACCTGTCATATGCTCCATATTTTTTTTCTCATACTGCCCTGGTATTTCTGTTATGTAGATCACTGCTTCCATCTTCCTGCCTCCTTTAAAAATCTTGATGCTTCCCTTTCTTTTTCGTATTGCTGCTTCATCCAGCAGAGAGTCAGCTGCTTTCTTGCCCGTGTCATTCCCACGTAAAACAGTCTTCGCTCTTCTTCAATGGCTGATTCCAGAACAGCTTTTTTATAGGGAATGCTTCCCTCATTTATATTCAGGATATAAACCTTATCATACTCCAGGCCTTTTACTCCGTGCATGGTAGAGATCAGAACTCCCTCCTGCTCTCTGGACTGTTTTTTTGCCTGTTCACTGAGTTTTCTTGTGTAATCTTCTATATGATCTTCCCATTCCTTCAGACTGTTCATGCCCCTGGCACTTTCTGACAGCCGGTCCAGGATCTCCAGCAGTTCTTCTGGTTTTATTTTACGATACTGCGCATATTCATGCAAGTATTCTTCATACCCCATACCTTTCCTGATAAAATTTATGGCAGCAAAAGGAGGCAGACCTTTCAGTATCCTTAAATGTGTTTCCAGTGTGGTGATACGGTCGCACATCCAGTCTTTGTCCTTATAGAACTCTTTCAGCTGAGAAAAAGACAGTTCATAGGAGACTGCAAGAGCATCCCGGGAAATATATCGGTTCGGCCGGTTCATGATCTCAAGAAAGTTTTTCCTGCTGTTCTCTCCTGCTGCCAGCTTCATATAGGCGATCATGTTTCTGCAGATCCAGTGCCTGAAAAGATTGGGAAGAGTCTCTTTCATGGTAAAAGGCACCTGTCTTTCCATCAGTGCTCCCACCAGTCCTTCCGCCTCCTGATTTGTCCGGAGCAGTATCGCCGTATCCCGGATATCCTCTCCTCTGTCCATCCTGTCCTTCAGCTCTCCGGCAATGGTCATATATTCTTCTCTGGGATTGGGAAATTCCTGAAACTTTACCGGAGTCCCTTCTTCGTTTGGAGTAGAAAGATCTTTTTGAAAACGGGTCTTATTGTTTTCTATGACTTTTATAGCAGACGCCAGGATCCGCTTCGTACAGCGATAATTCATATTCAGCACCACTGTTTCTGCTTTTGGATAATCCTTTGTAAAATTCAGCATGATCTCCGGCCTGGCTCCCCGGAAATGATAAATAGACTGATCGTCATCCCCCACAATAAAAAGATTGTCTTCCGGCTTTGCCAGCAGTTTTACAATATCATATTGAAGCTGATTGATGTCCTGAAACTCATCCACCAGGATATAACGGAATTTTTTCTGCCAGGCCGCCAGGATATCCGGTCTTTTTATAAAAAGATCGTAGCAGTACAGGATCATATCATCAAAATCCAGCTTTCTCCTTGCAGTGCAGATGCTCCGATATCCCTGATAAATACGCCGGAATATTTCATCCGGACAGCAGGAAGAATAATAGTGCTCCAGCGAGATCCGATTTCCCTTTACCACACTGATCTCTTTGGCGATCTCTTCCGAAAAATCACCTTCCTCTGCCAGTTCCCCTCCATGCTCCAGGAGCAGTTCCTTCAGAATTCCGTATTTTTCCTCATCAGAAAGAATATTCTCTGCCGTAAATCCATACGCCTGCTTCAAAATACCATAAAACACACCATGGAAAGTACCAAATGTCACTGGCGTCCGTTCCTGTCCGGTAAATTTCAAAAATCTTTCTTTCATTTCCCGGGCTGCTGCTCTGGAAAAAGTCACAACAAGAACAGAGGCCGGTGAGATCCCGCCTTCTCCTGTCATATATGCAGTTCTTTCTACGATTACTGAGGTTTTCCCCGAGCCGGGGCCTGCCAGAACCATCATCGGTCCTGACAGGTGGGCGATCGCCCGTTTTTGAGATGGGTTACGTTCCATATAAGTCCGTTCTTAACTGAGTTTTTCGATTGCTGCTTTTACGCGTTTAATAGTTTCTTCTTTGCCAATGATCTCCATGATCTCTGTCGCACCGGCAGGTGTCATCTGTTTGCCGGATACTGCAGTACGCAGCGGCCACATCACATAACCGTTTTTATATCCTTTTTCTTTCACAAAAGCGCTTAAAGACTCAAAAAGAGGATCATTCTTATAGTCTTCCTGGGCTTCCAGAACAGGAAGCACTTCTTTCAGAACTGCAAGCGCAGTTTCCTCTGTTGTTTTCATTTTCTTATGGCAGTACATAGAAGCATCATACTCCGGAACCTCTTCAAAGAAATCAATCAGGGCCGGAATGTCCGGGAATACTTCGATCCTGGTCTGTACCATTCCTGCGATCTTACGGAAGTCATACTCTTTTTTCAGAACTTCCTTCATATAAGGCAGAGCCTTTTCATAAAAAGCTTCCGGATCCATTTTTTTGATATACTCTCCATTCATCCAGCGAAGCTTCTGAATATCAAAGACTGCCGGAGATTTGCTGATATGATGATAATCAAATGCTTCAACCAGCTCCTCAAGAGAAAAGATTTCTCTGTTTTCCTGGGGACTCCATCCCAGAAGCGCCACAAAGTTTACAATAGCTTCTGTCAGAAATCCCTGATCCAGAAGATCTTCATAGGAAGAATGTCCGGAACGTTTGCTGAGCTTCTGATGATCCTCATTGGTGATCAGAGGACAATGTACATACACCGGGATATCCCAGCCAAATGCCTCATAAATGCGGTTGTATTTCGGTGCGGAGGAAAGATACTCGTTTCCACGTACCACATGGGTAATTCCCATCAGATGATCGTCTACCACATTAGCAAAATTATATGTTGGATATCCATCAGATTTGATCAGGATCAGGTCTTCCATCTCCTCATTATTTACCGTAATATCTCCATAGATCACATCATGGAAAGTTGTGGTTCCTTCTGTAGGCATATTGAATCGGATCACATGAGGTTCTCCTGCAGCAAGCCGTCTCTCGACTTCTTCTTTCGGAAGATTCAGACAACGTTTGTCATAAATAGAAATTTCCTTTCCTGCAACCACTCTCTTCATGGATTCCAGCTCTTCCTGACCGCAGAAGCAATAATAAGCATCTCCCTGCTGGATCAGCTGCTGTGCATATTTCAGGTAAATTCCGGATGCCTGACGTTCACTCTGTACATAAGGGCCTACTCCGCCGTCCTTGTCCGGTCCCTCGTCGTGAAGCAGCCCTGTTTTTTCCATGGTGCGGTAAATAATATCTACTGCCTCCTCCATGTAGCGTTCCTGGTCTGTATCCTCAATACGAAGGATAAAATCTCCGCCTTCATGCTTGGTGATCAAATATGCATAAAGAGCTGTACGCAGATTTCCTACATGCATCCTGCCTGTTGGGCTGGGTGCAAATCTTGTTCTTAATTTAGTCATGCTATCTCTCCTGTTCCCATTTTTTATTACAGCAGCTGCTCAAAAATTTTGCCGCAGCCGCTATGTAATTACGTCTTATCAATGAAAGACCCTGAGACATCTCTGCCTCAGGGAATTTTTCTCAATTATGCTTCGATGCCACGGTTTTTCAGATATTCGATCACATCGCCAACGGTAGCCAGATCTGCAAGCTCTTCTGCCGGGATTTCAATATTGTACTCATCCTCCAGAGCCATTACCAGCTCAAAAAGATCCAGGGAATCTGCTCCCAGATCATCTTTAAAAGAAGTATCTGCTGTAATTTCATTTTCATCACAGCTTAACTGCTCTGCGATCATTTTTCTCATTTCTTCTAACATTGCTCTCTTCTCCTTTTATCAAACATGATACTTTGATGTGGAAAGTATATATTCTACAGAACTTTTTGTCAATAGATTTCAGGGATTTTCTCCCCAGGCTTCATACATCCTGAAACCGTATCTGCCGGGCGACGCTCAAGGCAAGTCCCATCTCTGCCATCAAAAACATGATGGACGTACCTCCATAACTGATAAACGGCAGGGTGACACCCGTATTAGGCATCATATTTACCACGACCGCAATATTAAAGATCACCTGCAGTGAAATATGAATAAATACTCCGCTTACCATCAGCGATCCAAACATATCCGGCGCATTCTGTGCAATAAAAAACAGTCTGTAAAGAAGATAGGAAAACAAAAGCAGCACCATAATTCCACCTGCAATTCCAAGCTCTTCACATACAATGGAAAAGATCATATCGTTCTGTGCTTCCGGAACGCTGCCCAGTTTCTGGATACTGTTTCCCAGACCTCTTCCCAGAAAACCTCCGGATCCAATGGCATAAAGAGCCTGAAGAGTCTGGTATCCGTCTCCATCAGCAAAGTCCTCCGGATGCAGCCATACAAGAATACGGCCAATACGGAAGTTTTCATTGGTTTCCGGATCTACCGTTGCATACAAAAACAGCACCAGTCCCAGTATCAGCACGACTCCCACTGCACCTATAAGCAGAAAAGGCTTTACTTTGGGATGTGATACAAAGATCAGCCCTGCCGTAATGCCAAAGATAATGATAGCGGTACTCAGGTTGTCGGTGAAGACATAAGCGCCTCCTGCCAGAACAAGTCCTGCCAGTCCCAGTATCATACATGCCTTCAGTGTCTGGACCTGCCTTCCCATCTTTATGATCATATAAGGCAGACAGACAATCACCGCGATCTTGGCGATTTCCGAGGGCTGAAACTGGATTCCGATCTTCAGCCACCTTTTTGCACCGTTTACCACAACCCCCAGAGGAGTAAAACGTACCAGCGCCATCAGAATAAAAGCCGCTCCATACAGAACTGTTACAAATTTTGTAAGAATATGATAATCTATCTTGGATATGAGGATCATAACTACAATACATCCTGCACTGATAAATGCCTGCTTCTTGAAAAAATACATATCGTCCCCATACCTTACTTCAGCCATATAAGCGCTGGTACTGTAAAGCATGATAAGACCGAAGCAGGTCAGAAGGATCACCACTGCCAGAAGGCTGTAATCATAATAATCTGCTTTTTTTCTGCTTACGGGTTTCTTTTTTCTTTTTTTCTGTTCAGCCAGCTTTTTCCGCTGTACTGTATCTGCCATGAAAACACCTGTTTCTTTCTAAAAAACTCTTTCTGCTGCCTGATTCCTGGTAAAAAAAACAGAAGCTCCTGTTTTTCTTTACCTTCTGATTTTTCATTATAACAAAATCCCCTGCACTGTACAAGTCTGTGAGAAATTGTTCACAGATTTGTAAAAAGCAGGGATTTTTCTTATACCAGTTTTCCGGAAGCTTCTGCAATCTCCAGCAGCTGCCGGTTTTTTTCATTTGCAGGGCCAAATATATCTACGCAGCAGATTACACGGCTGCAGGTTTCCATTAATTTCTTAGCTTTCTGAAAATTTTCCTCACTGATCACAGAAAACGGCTCTTCCTCCACTACTTCTGCTGCCAGAACCTTTGCCACCTGGTGATCCAGGTCATTTTTATGAAGAACTCCTGCCGCAAAAGGAATTCCGGCACGCTGCAGTTTCCGGTAGACAGGAATCCCTTTTCCGTTGCCTCCGATCACAAAAATATCCGGTTTTCCATTAGGCGGCTCCATTTCCAGGCAGCCAAATGAAGCATTGTAGCTTCCTGCTGTGATCCCATACAGATGATGGATATATTCTGAAGTAAAAATATCTTCCGGAGTGCCATATTTTTCGATCTGGTCTCCATGAACACAGATCACCGAATCTGATATCTTCTGTGCCAGATCCAGTTCGTGCAGAGACATCAGGACTGCTGTATTTTTCTTTACTACCATATCCTTAAGGATCGTCAAAAGCTCCAGCTTATGACGGATATCCAGAAAAGACGTGGGTTCATCAAGAACAATGATTTCCGGTTCCTGGCAGATTGCCCGGGCCAGAAGGATTCTCTGTCTCTGGCCATCACTGACAGCTGTAAAATCCCGGTCTTTAAAATCAGCGGCATGGACTAATGCCATAGCCTCATGAACCTTTTCCCAGTCTCTTTCACTGAGGATTCCCAGCGTTCCTGTATATGGATAACGGCCGGTGGCTACAATATCCTCACAGGTCATAAGTTCCGGACGCAGTCTCTCCGTCATAACTACTGCCAGCTTCTTTGCAACTTCTTTGCCTGACATACGGTTCATCTGTTCACCGCCCAGGTATACGGTTCCGCCCACCAGCTTCAGCTGTTTTGTCATACTTTTCAGAATTGTAGATTTTCCTGCGCCGTTTGGACCGATCAATGTAAGGATCTCGCCTCGTTTCAGACGGATTTCTATATTCCGGATCAAAGGCTTTCCGTCATATCCCACTGTCATCTGTTCTGTCTGTACATAAAATTCATTCATTGCGCTGTCCTCTTTCTTCGGATCATGATATAAATGACAACCGGCGCCCCAAACACTGCAGTCACCGAACTGATGCTGAGCTCTGTAGGGGCAAATGCAGTTCTGGCGATCAGATCACAGAAAAGACAGAATACGGCTCCTCCCAGGAAGCATGCCGGGATCACCAGAAGAGGCCTGGCTGTTTTTAAAAGGCTTTTTACCAGATGGGGAACCGCGATTCCTACAAAAGAGATCGGACCTGCAAAGGCCGTTACACAGGCAGACAGGATACTGGATAACAGGATCAGAGCCACCCGGAACACCTTAATATTCACTCCCATATTCTGTGCATAGCTTTCTCCCAGCTGATAAGCCCCGATAGGCTTTGACATGAGAAATACCACTGCCGAGGCAGTCAGTACCACCACAGACATCACTCTTACGTTCTCCCAGTCCATTCCGGAAAAGCTTCCCAGTGACCAGTTATGGAGGTTTACAATATTTGAGTCATCAGCAAAAGTGATCACAAAATCTGTGATTGCCGAACAAATGTACCCGATCATGATGCCGCTGATAATAAGAGCTGACATCTGCTTTACTTTTTTTGCCACAAGAAGCACAAAACCCATAGAGATCATAGAACCGGCAAAAGCCGCCAGAATCAGAACTGCCGAAGAAGCCACCATCGATCTTCCTAACAGGAATATCATCACAAGAGATACCACCAGCTTTGCTCCGGAAGAAATTCCAAGTACAAAAGGGCTGGCAATGGGATTTCCAAAAAAAGTCTGAAGAAGAAATCCTGATACAGACAATGCACCTCCAAGGATCACCGCAGAAATAATTCTTGGAAGACGAATCTCCCACACAATATTCCGTGCTGTTTCCTCTCCCCCTCTCATAAACAGAATATCAATGATTTCTCTTACAGAAATGGGGATGCTGCCGGAATTGATGTTCCATATGATAAATAAGATCAGCAGCAAAAACAGAAAGCCAAAGGCCGCCCAGTATCTGAAATGTAGCTTTTTACGCATGATTTTGTCCTTCCTGTATCAATATTTATTTCAGCTTATGCATAAAGGTCAGAGAATCCAACGTTTCATCCTCAGACGTCAGCATAGTATGAATATCCTCGATCATCGTTCCCAGCTCCAGTGTTTCCTGGAACAGATTCTGCTCCGTACACCATACGTTTCCATCCTTTACAGCTTTAAAATCTCCCAGAAGAGAGCTTTTCGCCAGCAGTTGGGAAATATCCGTCAGCTCTCCGTCGATGGTACTGTTATAGATTATGTAATCTGCATCTTTTGCAGAGGCATAGAATTCCTCCATCTGCATATTCATAGTGGAAAGTGCATTATCTTTTTCTCCAAGATCCCGAAAAATATATTCTCCTCCCGCCAGATCGATCATTTTTGCCACATAATCATTAGATTTACGCACATTGGCAGCGCCTACCGAGTTAATATAAAAAAATGCAACCGTCTTTCCTGTATTCCGGCTGTCCTGAATCTTTTCCAGCTTCTCTGCCTGCTGCTGAAAAAGCTGCTCCGCTTCTTTTTCTTTGTCCAGAAGCACGGCATAAAGTTTCAGCCATTCCGTCCGTCCCAGCGGGTGTGATTCATAGCTGGAGTGTTCTACAAGGACCGGGATCCCAAACTGTTCCAGTTTCTCTTTTACCTCCGGTGTATGATAGATCATGGTGGATTCTACTGCCAGACTGCACTTTTTGTCCAGGATCAGCTCATAATCCGGGGCACTGTATTTTCCTGCAAAGGAAATGCTGCCGTTCTCCAGGGCTTTTTTTGCTTCCTCAATATACCAGCCGTCAGCATCTGTTCCGGACAGACTGATATGGTCCAGTGCATCCAGTGCACAAAAAAGATTCATGGCAGAAGTTGCTACCAGGTAAATATTTTCTACAGGTTTTTGGATCACAGCGATTTTCGGGTCCAGATCTTCTGGGGCTTCTTTTCCCTCCGGCACTACCAGAAACTGTCCTTCCTCCGCTATGGTGATCAGGGCATATCCATCCTTATAGTAATCTACAGAAAACTGTTCCGCATAAGTAAGCTCCATGCTGTGGTCAAAGGTAAGACCTTTGATTTCCGTATGAGTATTTTCCTTTTCTGCAGCCTGCACCGGACAGACAAATGTCAGCAGAATCACACTGGTTATAAGACAGATAAGAAATTTTTTCATATTATTTTGCCTTTTCTATGGATTCAGAATCAAACTGCAAAGTATAATCGATCTCATGAGGTTCACTCATTGCCACCGTATCTGCTTTTACTTCTAACACTGTATCGAAGGCAGATACCGGGATTTCAAATGTAGAATTTCCCTCTGTATTGGTCATTTCGTATTTTTCACCGTCTACTATCATATAATCATAGTTCGGACTGCTCCAGATCAGCTCTGCAGTTACCTTTCCATCCTTAATTTCCAGTTTTGCCGGACTTTCCACAGAAGCCTTGCCTGATCCGCCTTCCAGAACAACCTCCGCCGTATAATTTCCATCTTCCAGTTTCAGATCCTCCACAGTGTTTCCTTCTGCCGCTTCCTGCTTTCCTGCCTCTGGTGCCGGTATCGGATCCGAGACACTTACCTTATGATCATACCATTTTCCTTTTTTTCCAAGAAGGGCACAGTCAAACTCTTCATCCAAAGCAGGCACAGGAATGTCAAATCCAAATACCTCCTCCTTGTATCCATCACTGTAGGTCACCTCATCTGTAGTAGGTTCCAGAATTTCTGCCCCTTCCTTCTGCGCGTCCTCTGCTGTTCCCACAAACAGATTTACGATGCTTTTGGATACAAGACTTACATGAATGGTCATCTTTCCATCCTCTACAGTCAAAGTCCCTTTTCCATCATTTGCCTCATTTACATGAAACATATTGCTGTCTGTTTCAAATTCTGCTGTATAAACGCCGTCCTCAAGAGCCGCATCTGCTTTTTCTTCTGCTCCTCCGTTTTCTTCAGTTACAGCTTCCGTTTTTTCTCCCGCCATGGTCAGACTGCTCCCGGCTAAGGAAAGCACACCTGCCGCACATAATACCATTACAATTTTTCGTTTCATAATAAAATCTCCTTTCCTGGTCTTTCCTGATAAAGTAAAAACTGCTGCAAAGCCACTGCTTCTGCAGTCCGCTTTGCAGCAGTCTATATTATCTCATCCTGCAAAATATGCAGCTTTTATTTTTATTCTTCTGCTGTTTCTGCAGTTTCTTCCCCTGCTTCTTCTGTACCTTCTGCCCCAAGAGAATCCATTGCTGCCTTTGTATGTTCTACATAAAGTTCTTTTACTGCATCGATTCTTCCCAGACCTGCGATCTGGGCATCAACAGAGTCAAAAGCACCGGATGCTTCCATCATACTCTTCCAGGAATCCTCTTCACTGCCTGCCATGTCATTATTTGCATGATCTCCGGCAACCACCATCAGAGGACGAAGAATAACTTTCTTATATCCGGCTTCTTTTACCTTCTCGATCACAGCCTCACATGCTGTGTCTTCCGGTTCCCCTTCTACTGTTCCAATAAATGCATTTGCAAATCCAAGCTCTTCCATCTGTGTCTGCATCTGGCTGTAGCTTACCTTTGCTGTATGAGAAGTGCCATGTCCCAAAAATACAAAAGCTGTGCCGTCTTCTGCCGCTGCTTCCATACTTTCAAATCCGGCATCTGCAACAGCTGCATCTGTAACTGCCTTGGCAACTGCCTCCTTATCCGCATTGATCACAGTGGCATCATCTCCTACATCACCAAGCATTGGCTCTGCAATGGCAACTGACTCAAATTTATCCTGATATTCTTCCAGTGCCTCCGTCATTTCATCATACTCTGCACCGTGCATCAGATGAGTTGGCTGTACTACAAGATTTTTGACTCCGTTCTCTACAGCACGATCCAGCGCCTGCTGCATATTATCGATTACTTCTCCGTCTCTTGCCTGTACATGGTTAATGATGATCTGTGCAGTAAAAGCTCTTCTGACTGCCCAGTCCGGATAAGCTTCCTGAAGCGCGTCCTCAATTCCTTTGATATCCTCTGCGCGGCTGTCATTATAAGAAGTACCAAAGCTTACCACCAAAAGTTCGTTTTCACCTATCTCATCTCCATTACGGGCATCATCAGCTGCTGCATCCCCTGTATCCAGTCCAAAGTAGTCCGGGCTTGCGAATTCTCCCTCTACCAGTTCTTTCTGCGCATCTGTCAGAGCATCCCATGCTTCTTTTGCAGCCTTACAGTCTTCGTCTGTAGTTTCTGTTCTTTCCTGAACGTAGATCTTATCAATAAGAGCTGCTGCATTATCAGCTGCTGCCTGATCTGCGTCTCCAGATTCATCTTCTGCAGTTTCCTCTGCTGTGGCTTCTACCGCTGCATCTGCTTCTGTTTCAGAAGCATAAATGCTTGCAGATCCCATCATAGTTACAGTTGTTACAGTCATAAGAAGTGCCAGTGCTTTTACAGTTTTGTTTTTCATGATTTTCCTCCTTTATCTTTACACTGTCTGAACAGTTCTGCCTGTCTGCAGACTGCCCTAAACTGAATAAAAATGTACGGAGAAAACTTTTCCGGCCTGCGGAAGTTTTATTTTAACAATAAAAAAAACCTTTATCTTTATAATAAGGGTAAAAGGCCTGCGGAAAATGCGCGGTACAACCAATTACTCGTGATCCGGGACATGAGTCCCCGTACCAACAGCAGGCAGGTTTCCTGACTTATAGATCATCATATGAAGCAGCCTTCCCGGTTTCCCAGTGACTGTATGTAACATACTCAGCTCCATACTCCTTAAATACAGTGACGAGATCGTACAGGATTCACACCTGTTTCCCTATTATCCGTTTTAATCCGGCACCTGTTGTTATTCTTATTCAATTTATTAAATCATATCACTTTTCTGCTGTAAATACAATAGTTTTAGACAAAATAAGACTGATGATGATCGTCACCTTATTTTCACAGGATATGATCGCCATCAGTCTCATCCGATTTCTTTATTCTATTTCATATAAGTTTTAAGCCAGGTGTAAACACATTTCTGTCTGCTCTTATAAGCCCCTACCTGGTTTCCGGTATCTGTCTGCAGTGCTTTGTAGATATTATCAAGAGTTACCGGACGTTTTGTCTTATTAAGGACACGAGTCACTGCACCATAACCGCCCTGGTGGCGGATATTGATAAACATTCCCACTGCCTTTGGTTCTGTAATGCCAAGCTTACGGATCTCTTTCTGCATCTCATCGATCTGCTCATACATCAGCTGATCCTGGCACTTGATGCCGTCAGGTGAGCCGATCAGATTCACAATAATCTTTGCTCTTCCTGACTTCTTACTTATTCTGTATGTAGACCAGTTTTTATTAACCACATCATTCCATACATAATTCTTCGGATCATATTTCTTCCAGGTAGCAGGATATTTCGTATGGATCAGCTTCAGAAGTCTCTGTGCTTCTGTGGCATACCACTGTCCTGCGCCAATGGTAATTGCACGTTCAGCACTGCTGTTGGTACCTGCTTCTGTAAAATCCTTATAATCCTGTCTGCCGTAAACCTGTCCGCCAGTCTCCACTGCATAAAGGATTTTTTTCATAACATCCTTCTGGGTCTGGGTAAATACTGGATAAGAAGTGTTTCCAGATACATTTTCCGGTGTATGGATCAGGCTGCTCTGTTTAAAGGATGCCATATATTTTACATTTCCAGCTTTTTTATAAGGGCGTACCGCATAAACATATTTCGTATCTGCATTTACCTTCTTGTCTGAATAAGCACTGTTTTTACTGGCAAGATCTGCGATCAGAACCCACTTTTCTCCTGCAGCTCTTCTGTAAATACAGTATCCGCTGCTTCTGAGATTTTTATTCCAGGATACGTCCACTCTGCTGCTGGAAACTGCCTTTACCTTTACTGTAGTCTGCTGAGGGCGGGTTGCTCCAAGAGCCGGAACGTATTTGCTGTATACATTCTTTTTGTTTTCTTTTCGATAAGCTCTTACTGCATACTGATAAGGCTTGCTGCTGGTCAGATTCCTGTCCAGGTAAGAAGCTGCATTCTTGCTTACTACCTTTAATCTCTTAAATGGTTTGTTAAGAGATTCTCTTCTGTAGATTACATATCCGTCTGCCATAGAGGTACGGTTCCAGCTGATCCTGAGGGCATTGGTAGATGATGCCTGTATATTTGTTTTTACACTGATATTCTTCACAGACGCAGCAGCACTTACCGGAACTTCCGAGCCAAAAGTCACTGCAAGCATTGCCAAAACTGCCATAAAAAATACGGTTATTCTTTTTCTTCTTCCAACTTTCTGCATTCGATCCTTCCTTTCATCTGAACACGTTTGTTTCATATGGACTGCCCTTTTATAGCCATGTACGGCAGCCCTTTCCTTTTTATCATACGAAAAGTTCAGAAAGAATGCAAGAGTTTTTTTACAAAATATTATTATTTTGTTACATTTATATTACCTTTTAACGCTTTGCAGTAACAAATTCACCTTAAATCTCCTACAAAAAACAAAGCCAGTGTGCCTGGACCGGAGTGAGCGCCGATCACTGACCCTACATAATTTATGATCTCTGTATTAATCTGATACCGTGCCTTTATCTTCTCAGCCAGGATTTTTGCATCTTCCAGACAGTCTCCATGACTGATAAAGATCGTATCACAGGTGTCTTTATGACTTCCCAGTTTTTCGTCCATAAGAGAAGCCAGTTCCAGAATTGATTTTTTACGTCCCCTGACTTTGCCGATGGGGATCAGTTTTCCCTCGTCGTCCACATGAAGGATAGGTTTAATATTCAGCATTCCGCCAAGAACTGCTGTCGTTTTTGAAACACGTCCCCCTCTGTAAAGATGATTCAGATCATCTACGGTAAAAAGATGTACGATATTTTTGCGATGGTTCTCTGCCCATTCTGCAACCGTCTGCATATCTGCACCATCTTCTTTCATTTTCTGTGCCAGATAAACCAGCAGCCCCTGCCCCAAAGACGCTGCAAGGGAATCTATAATAGTAATGATCCGATCCGGATATTTTTCCCTAAGTTCCTCCACCGCAATCCGGCAGCTGTTATAGGTTCCGCTTAATCCGGAGGAAAACGCAATATGCAGGATATCTTTGCCCTCTTTCAGATACGGTTCAAATAAAAGTCTGGCTTCTTCCGGGTTCACCTGTGCTGTAGTAGGCATGGAACCGGCTCTCATCTTTCCGTAAAACTCACCTTCCGGCATATAGGATCCCTGTTTATAAAGTACATCGTCCATAGTGTAGCTGAAATACATACAGCCTACATTATGTTCTTTGTAGTATTCCACCGGAAGATCCGCATTGTTATCCGTTGTGATCACATACTCTCTCATACGTTATCCTTTCCCAACATGCTATAAGACCATGCTGCAGCAAACTTTTTTGTTCTTATCATAACATCACAGTTCGTCTCATGCAACATAAACAATAATGAATTTTTCGACTTATTGTGAAAGTCGTAAACAATCCACACATTTCTGCCCGGTTACTTTTCCAGTACTTTCAATGCCTCCTGCAGCTGATTGTCCTCTTCATGCGTAATCTCCTCCTGGTTCAAAAGCTCCGGATCCAGTTTTACCTCCACATCCGGTTTGATTCCTGTATGATTAATTGAATTCCCCTTTGGTGTATAATAATCAGAGATCGTTAGTTTTACAGCGCTGCCATCCTTTAACGGAAGAAGCTCCTGTACCACTCCTTTGCCATAAGTAGTCGTTCCTACGATTGTTCCGATTCCATGATCCTGAACTGCTCCTGCAAAAATTTCAGAAGCGCTGGCACTGTTTTCATTGACCAAAACTGCAAATGGCATATCCAATGGTGTTTTTCCTTCTGATTTCTGCTCCTGGCGCTCCCCATATTTATCTTCTGTATATACGATCAGCCCTTCCGGAAGAATCTCATTTAAAATACTGCACACAGAAGTCAGAAGTCCCCCCGGATTTCCTCTGAGATCAACAATCAGTTTTTCCATTCCCTGCTTTTTCAGACTGGAAAAGGCTTCCCTGAACTGATCCGGTGTTACATCTGTAAATTCTGATATCCTGATATATCCCACCTGTTCCTTAAGCATTTCTTCAAAAACAGAAGGCAGTGTTACATCCGTGATCTCTACAGTCAGTTTCAGAGGCGTTTCCTCATTCTGCCTGTGTATGGTCAAAACTGCCTGCTTTTTTTTACCATCCCGTATCATATCTGCAACCTCTGACACCTCCATATCTGTAATGTCAGTATCATCAATTGCACTGATAATATCCCCTGTCTTCACACCGGCATTACTGGCAGGTCCTCCTTCGTAACATTCTACGATCTCCACACCGCCTTCCAGGTTTTTCTGCATAGTCACGCCAATTCCCACATAGGCTCCCATTGTAGCTGAATTTTCCTGTTTGTATTCTTCTGCCGTATAATATCTGGAGTAAGGATCTCCCAGCCCGCCTATCAGTCCTGCATACAGCCCTTCTGCAAGCTGGTTCTCATCTATTTCTCCCAGATAATCCCGCTGGATCAAAGCCTCCAGCGCACGAATCTTCTGGACATGTTCCGAATCGGACAGAACACCTCTGTCCCTGATCTGATATCCTGCATATCCTCCAGCGGCAACGGCAAGTGAAATTGTAATTCCTGCCGCGATCCCTTTGATAAACTCTTTCTTCATATTATAAATGCCTCCCAAAACAGATAAACGGCACAATGTCCTGACTTTTTCAGCCAGAACTTTATGCCGTATCTGCTCTCAGTTATTATTTTTCATCAGACTCTCAGATGCTTTCTTGTTGTCCAGAAGCTTCCGATCAGACCGATTCCTATACCCAGGGCAAGTCCCAATGGCAGTAATGTCTGATAAATTTCAGAAACAGGAATAAAAGCAACTACTCCTGTCAGAACATTAAACTTTGTCAGAACATATTCTACTGCAGTATTATACAGGAAATATAAAACAGTCAGAGGAATCGCCGCACCGATCACACCCAGTACGATTCCTTCCATTACAAAAGGCGCCCTTACAAATCCGTCTGTCGCACCGATATACTTCATAATACCAATCTCTTCCTTACGAACAGAAACACCTACAGAAATAGTATTATGTATCAGGAAAATAGAAATCAGTACCAGAAGTCCGATTACCACCATCGAAGCCACAGATACCAGACGGTTAAAGCTTCCCAGAGTCTTTGCAGCCTGTTCAGACTGCTCTACTTCACGTACATGCTCCAGACTCTGGATATAGGATACCAGATCTGACTGCATTTCAATCTGATTCATATAAACCTGATAGTTTGCAGAATTCACAAGAGGATTATCATCTTTAAATCCTTCTGCAGCTTCAGATCCCTGGAAATACTGATCTTTAAAGTCATTCCATGCTTCCTCGGCAGACTTAAACACAATATTTTCCACTTCCGGACGCTGCCTGATCTGTTCTCCGATCATATCGATCTGTTCCTGAGTTGTTCCTTCCTCAAAAAACACTGTAACAGGAACTTCCTGCTCTACCTTATGGGCAATATTATCTACATTATTCACAATAGAATAAAACACCCCAACCAGAAATATACATGCAGCCATCGTCAGGATAGATGCAAGAGAAAACATCCAGTTTCTTTTAATATTTTTTACACCCTGTTTCAGAGTAAACCATATCGTACTAGGCCTCATGATATCCTCCTTCTTTCTCGTCGCTGACAATGACGCCTTCATGCATGGTAACCACTCTTTTTTTCATTGCGTTTACAATATCCTTATTATGTGTTACCACAAGCACTGTTGTTCCACGCTCATTGATCTCCTCTATCAGCCTCATGATCTCTTCCGCTGTCTGAGGATCCAGGTTTCCTGTAGGTTCGTCTGCAAGAAGGATGTCCGGACGGTTTACAAGGGCTCTTGCAAGAGCAACTCTCTGCTGCTCACCACCGGAAAGCTCATCCGGATAAGATTTGTCTTTTCCGGCAAGTCCAACCTCCTGAAGCACCTCAGGAACACGTCTGCGGATCACCTTTCCCGGTCTGCCGATAACCCTCTGGGCAAAGGCAACGTTTTCATATACATTACGATCTTTGAGAAGACGGAAATCCTGGAATACAACGCCTAGCTTTCTGCGGTATTTTGCAACCCGGCGATGTTTCATTGTTTCCAGTCGCTCACCGCTTACGATCAGCTGTCCTCCAGTAGTATCAAGCTCCTTCATCAGAAGTTTGATCAGGGTAGACTTACCTGAACCACTGCTTCCTACTACAAATACAAATTCACCTTTATCTACATGTAAGTTTGCATGATTTACAGCCAGATTGCCTTTATCATATGATTTACTTACATCGATCAAATCTATCATTATGTTCCTCCTTCTCATACAGAATAAACATTTTAACGCTTTTGTAACAATGTTGTAACATAGTTCTCTATGAATTTCAAGTGTTTTTTGAGAATCCAGAAAAATTTC
>NZ_CABVDF010000006.1:0-34097 GCF_902497045.1 uncultured Blautia sp.
ATAATCCTTATATAAATCACGGATAAATTCATCATCATTATAGGAAAGAATAAACTTTCCTTTAATCCCATCTAAAACGGTCTTTAAACGAATATGGTCATCATGTGAAAACCCTCCTTCATAATATTTCTCGGTGCCATGATATGGCGGATCTAAGTAAAACAATGCTCCCGGTCTGTCATACACCCGGATCAGGCTTTCAAAATCCCTGTTCTCAATGACCACATTTTTCAAACGCTCCTGCACCTCTGCCAGATATTCAATCGAATTTGTAAGGTTTTTCTTATTCGTTCCGAAGGTCTTTCTGTCAGCTCCGAAACTCACCTTTATAATATGAAAGTATCGTGCTGCCCTCTGGATATCTGTAAGCCCTCTGGCATTCAGCTGGCTCTTATTGTCAAAGAACTGTTCCCTTGAAATTGCCAGCCAGTTAAGTTCCTTCTGCAGTTCCTCACAGTGGTATTTGATGCAGCGGTACAAATTGATAAGGTTGCTGTCTGCATCATTAAATACTTCCAGTTCTTTTCCCACTTCCTTGCCAAACAGCACCCATCCGGCTCCACCAAACACCTCAATGTATCTGTCAAAGCCTTCCTCTGGGAACCTTTCAATAATCGCCTTTCTAAGCAACCTCTTTCCACCAATCCATGCAATAAAACTGTTCATTCTTCTTCCTCCTGATTTTCAATGTTGGGGCATTCAATCAGGTAATCCGGGAGCATTTCAGCCCCCGGACAAAACTCATTCCTATTACACTTTCTCGGTATAAGAAAGGCAGATCCAGACCGGAACATATTTTCCGTTGTAAGGCTGTTCAGACTTAATACGTCCCCACAAGCCTTCCTCACCGGATTTGCTTACCTTTCCATACTTTTCCTCCACAATGGTATACGAGCCCACCGGGATGTGACCAACAGAAGCAGTGTCAATGGTTGCTCCAAGTCTCATCTTCAAATCGCTGATTTTCACACGCACCATATAAGGAGCAAACACATTTTCAGGATATACATTTACACCTGCTTCATCAAACACACTGTAACCAGGATTCTTGTCTACACAAGTCTTTGCATATTCAAGCGAATGGTACGCTCCAATCTGGCTCTTGGCATCGCTCCAGTTCTTTCTGACACGATACCAGCTTTCTGCTGTTGTCTGTTTCTGCTGATCATAAGCGGTGAGATTGTATTTTTCAATGATACTGCACACCTTGTTAACATAATCCGGAGCAGTTGCATAGCCACCGTCCTTGATGATCTGAACCGCTTTCTTGTAATCCTTCTCGCCTTTCAAACCAGCGTATCTAAGTGCTTCGCCTTTCTTTGCACCCAGCAGGTATGCGGAATGATCAGCAATAGATGCTTCGACATTCGGATATGCCCTGAATGCAGCTGTAACCGTTACATACTCTCCATTTACATATTCCTTCGTCTCCTTGGTATATTCACTCGTTCCGTCCCATGAGCTTCCAGACCAAGTGTTTCCGGATAACGAGCACTTCATTCCAAAGCAGTTATTTGCCATCTGTGCGAGCACTGATTTTCCATATCCTGATTCCAGAATAAACTGTGCTGCTGACACAGAGGCAAGGATGCCGGTGTTCTTCATATCAGCAGTACATAACTCGCCAACTCGCTTCACGATATCAGTATCTGCCATATTCGCAAACTCTACCGCCTGAATACCGGTATCCACTGTCACAGATGCACCCACAAAGGATGCCATGCATTCTGCACACGCCTTCGCCAGCTTACGAAGATTGCTATCATCCATCAGCCATTTACAAGCTTCAGTATTTGTATGGAAAGAATGTTCTGCGATAACGCCCGGAACTCCGGCTAAGAAGCTGCCATTCAGCACTCCATAGTAGTTATCGTCTTTCTTTCCATTTCCATCTCTGTCATTGTCGGATAATCTCGAATAAATCTGATATCCGTCCACGCCCATTGTGTTCTGGATAACCTTTGCAATCTGTGCTGCAAATTCTCTGGACTGGTCATCAACCAAAGTTTCATTACGATCTGTAAAATGAATCGCCACTGCTCTGTTTACTGCCTCAGTACCACAGGCATTTGTGTGGTTGCTCACAAACAGATCGCATCCGGCAGCCATTTTTCCTCTGGCTGTCAGATCCGGATTCTCATTGATATTACTTCTGGTTACGAGAACCTCAATTCCCATCTGCTCCAGATATTCCTTCTCATACTGTGTCAGTTTCCAGACTGTCGCTGATTCATAATATCCAGAAACGACCCCGGCATTATATTTTTCTCCATAATGCCCTGGATCTAAACAAATACGTTTCTTTCCCATTGTGTACCTCCTAACTGTCCACTCTGCTTTCCCTTAACTTGGCTACCAGCTCATGTACTCCGGTAGAGCCGGAGGAAAGAATTAAGCCAGTAATCACCTTTGCAATAATAGGCAGCTGTGAACTGTAGCCCATCAAAGCAAAGAAATCAATGTCGAACATCAAAGCAAAAAGTGCTCCGAAAGCTACCGCCCATACCGGTGCCTTAACGATGTTCATTACCTTGTCACCCACAAGCTCCTTCACTCTGTCCACAAGGAACTGGATCAGGATTGCGAATACCACGATAATAGTTACTGCATTGCTTAAACTTGCCATTTTCTGCGTCTCCTTCCATATTTTTTTGTATTTAAAAAAGGGCTTTGAAAGCCCTTTTAAACACCTTTGCTGCATTCAAAAAGGAGCCTTGTTTCAGACTCCTCATTTACAAGAAAAACCCCGACAACATTTTCCTGAATGTTTATCAACTATTCAATTCTTCTACAGTTATACTCACTGACATCCAACTGCTTTTCTATGTTTTCAAAAGCCTCCCTGTAATACGATTTGACCTCTTGGGAAACCTGCTTTGTGTGTTCTAATTCAGTCACGAGTTTTCTCAGCAGATCCGATTGCTGAGTAGTGATGTCACACAACAGGTCTATCACCGCCAACAGATTCATAAAGCCACCCTTTCCGGCATTTCATCGTTTATTCCGCAGCATCTTCTGCAGCTTCGATTGCTGCTCTTACATCGTCCCTGAATTTCTCCGGAATACTGTCGATTGTTCTTTTTCCAGCCTTTACTAATTTAATATACAGTTCCAACATCTTAATTACCTCCCGTCTTTGCTTCATACAGTTCCGCTACTGCGTTCATAATAATGAGCTGATTTTCTTCTGTTGCGAGCAGTTTTTCATAGAGTTCTGCCTGTGCTCCCATGCTGATCAGAATGTTCTCGTTTACTTTTTCAGTGTTCTCTTCCTGCTGGATCAGATTATAATACTCTTCTTCACTCAGGAAACGATACTCGCATGTATAGCCCACTTCTTTCTCTTCGCTGCCATCCATACTGTCTCGTTCGATACGATTGATATTTCTTCTCTGGATGTAAGTATTGGCATTTACCATTTCCAACGTTTCAGGCAGTGAGGAGCAATTCTCTGTTTTCCATCCTTGCATTTTTATTTGCCTCCTTGTCCATTTTAGATATGATGCGTTTGACCGCCCTCACGCTTATAAGTGGCTTAATATACATCAGATACCACTCATAGGTGTCAGAGTGTGTTATCCAGCCCATCAGGGAAATAAAACCCTTGCAGAGCCTTAATGGATATTTCTTCTTTTCCATCTTCTTTTTATTGAGTTTCCTTGCTATCCTCGCAATATGTATCAGCGTATGCTTTCTTATGATTACCCGATTTCGATAGAACAGCCAGCCCATTGCCGATACTTCCCTGCCGGTTCTCCTGCCATTCTTTTTAATGTACTCAAACCGGAACACCTGCCAGTCACCTTTCATTTTCAGCCTGATTTTTCCAAGCCACTGCTTAATGAATATAATCGCCATGTGCAGCTTCTTTTTATTATCATCTGCCATCGTGAAATTATCCATATACCGGATAAAGTGTGCTATTTTCAGCTTGCACTTTATCAGAAAATCCAGCTCCTGCAGGAGAAAGTTTGCCAGCCACTGTGACAAATAAAAGCCCAGTGGCAGCTTATCTGGAAACCATGTCAGGCACACATCTATCAGATACATAAATAAAGCATCTTTGATACGTTTTAACAGTTTTGGTCGGATAAACTTATACTTTGCATGGTCATAAAAATGTCGGATATCGCACTGTGCAAAATTCCGGATACCTTTCCCAGACTGAATCCATCTTTTCATCGCTTTCATTCCCCGATGTGATCCACGCTTGGGAAAAGACGAATAGCTGTGATGGTAACTGCTCCCTTGAATAATCGGCTCCAGAATTAGCACAATAACGTGCTGTATCCACAATTCAACCATTGTCGGTACATATATGACCCTTGTTTTCCCAGCTTCTTTTATAATAACCGGGTTATGCTTTGGTGGTTTAAATTCCAGTTCCGGATTTTCCACCTTCCATCCGGCTGGCTTCGTATTCTGGATAATTTTCTGTATTTTCTCAACCCATCCATCTAAATCTTCCTCCACCATTTGAATATCTTTTCTGTCACTTTTTCCACGCTTCATCCGCTTAAATGCCCGGAGGATAACACCCTTTTGGCAAGCCAGCGTGTATAAATATCTGTAACTTTTCTTTTTCTTCCAAGGAATGCCGGTCTCTTTTTCAATGTCATATTTGAACTTATGCATTTTATCTTCTATCTCCTCGCCGCTTTCGAACATTGCTCACTACTTGCAGCTCCTGACCGGAATAATTTCCACTCACCAAAACCTATAAAGGCGGATATAACAGTATTTCAACTGTCAGCGGTGTATATGACTATCGGTAACATTTTGGACTTATAGTTTCTTGATAGAATCAGGACGCCCCGTAGTTCCACCAGGCGTTAGCAGCGACATTGTTCAGTGTGCGAGCCCAGAGCCCGTCATTAGCACCGTTGTTGCAATTGCCGAACCGCAGCGAAACCGCCGGAGAGGGAGTTCCGATAGCCCCTCAAGATCTTTAAAAAATCATTCCTATATTTTATACAAAGCAGTTGGGGGAAGACCCCCAAACCCCCTATCTGCAGCTTACGCTGCAGCAGGTGCTGGAAGAAGTTTGGACGCCCCGCAGTTCCACCAGGCGGTAGCAGCGACATTGCACAGTGTGCGAGCCCAGAGCCCGTCATTAGCACCGTCGTTGCAACCGCCGAACCGCAGCGAAACCGCCGGTATTTCTGCGTTCACCCAAGTGTGATCGCAGTATCCAGTAGCAGAACTACATGCGATTTCATCATTTGGTACTGCACCAAAATCCTTTACCACCTGAGTTGTTGCATAATATCCGTTTTTTGCCAAATTCACTCCAGTATCCAGATATTTAGCCCCGGTTAAGTCATAGGTATAATCCGGAGACACCTTTATTCTTCCGTTAATCAGGAGCATATACGGATCTCTCTGCCACAGCATATAACTCCCCATAACGCAGCTATGGAAAATCTTATTGAAGGACTTATTATCATTAGAACCATAAAACTGTCCTCCGCCAATGACTGTATTGATTTTCGTTCCGTAATGTTGTGTTTTATCTTCAACGTAGGTAGAACACATGCCTGATCCAAAAGCAGTCTGAGAGTCGGTGCTCTTGCTCAGCAGAATACAGATGTCTGCCAATGTATTCGTTAATGCACCGCCAAAGAAAAGAGCTTTGCTGGATGCTGCCTGAATTGCTGTATACTGCTCAGCAGTCCCGATTGCTTTTCCGGTTGCATTGTCTGCAGCTGAACCGGAGGCTGTTAAGCAACTCCACTGCCCTGCAATACTTCTCATCTTTCCATTGGAATCAATGGAGCCATAGAACATCGGGATCAGCATATAATCTCTTTCTTTTCCAAGTACATTAAATCCTACTGCATGGAAATCATCATCCACTTTTCTTTCACAGAAATATACATAGCGGTCATTTCCAACCTTATATTCCTTCTTGTAGATTTTCTTTACGATTGCCATCGCATCACCGGCATAATCAATATTAGCCGCATCAGAGTTCGTTCCATCCGCTTTCTTCGTATAATCGTCCGGATCTAAGAAGTAATCAATACCTCCATCCCAATTACACATAACCGGTACATTGGCTTTCAGCCAGTCCCAGTCAGCCCATGAGCCATAATTCATGGCGTGCGTGCTCATGTTCATGCTCATAGGTGTAAAGTCCTTGTTCGCACCAAGGTACTCCACTCTTGTGGACGGATTCAGGTCGGAAGCTTCATGGATAACCATTCCATAAATCGGTGCATCATCCGGTACCAGATTTCTCACCAGCTTTTCCACCTGCTCCTGCACTTCAAGCAGTGTTTCCTGCTCTGCAATAAAAACCTTTTTCGACATTTTCTACCTCGTTTCCAGCATAATATAACACTTTACGTTTTATATTTGCTTATTTTGTTAGATTATAACGTAATACGTTATTTTTACAGTTCCTCATAATATAAATGACCGTTTTCCATGCCTAATCGCATCTTCCCACCGTTCACGTCATCCTCAAAGATCTTCGCATCCCTGCGGTTGGCTTTTCCGTTGTTGAGAAGCTGGGCATATCGCTCATTAAAGTAATCTGCATGTGCCGGTGTGGTAGGCTCCAGAGCCTCCATCTGTTCGTTGTAAACCGGCTCATCCTGAATCGTTAAATTCTTCGCCATGTCCTGCCTCCCTAAAATGTATCGTTGATATAGAAAGTCATGCTGATATCCGCATCCTTTCCTTTTGCGGTAAAACGCTTGATGGTAACGATATCCCCATCCGCATCATAGAGTCCGATTTCGCTAATCGCAGCACCCGGAAGCTCACTCTCCTTTAGCTCACATTCATACTTGCACTTCGTATCGCTCAACATGGTGTAAGTATCGTATTTCTTTCTGAGCAATTCGTTCTTCAGTTCTGATTCTGCCTCCAGCGGTGCGATAACATTTCCATCCGCATCCACACCACCATCACCAAATACAAAGCCCACAATCTTAGGCAGCTGGATTTCTCCAGCTCTGGCTCTCAGCATCTTTTTCCTTCCTGCAATTGTAATAATCTGATTCTGTGTAAGGTTCTCTGCCATTTTACAATTCCTCCTCTCGCCTTATGGCATCTAATATCCTTGTTCCATTTAACTGATAGCTGCCATCCAGCAGCCACAAGTCTTTCTTTATAACAACACCTCCCGGTGTCATTTCCTCGATATTGGTATTCCCCAAGTCAATTGCCAGACCGTATGTATCTGGTTTTCTTAACACATTCAGCTCATAGCTGCCATCCATCTGCCATGTTCCATTCAATCTCCGGACATTCCAGTAAGGCGAGTCAAAGCCGATAACCACTCCGGCATCAGTAAACATCTCCTGCAGCTGTGATGTAGCAGATACACTCACATCCAGTTCTACGCTCTCCAAAACCTCGACGTCTCCCATATCGTAGCTGATGCCCCATTCATCCGGTTTTCTTCCGACTCCCAGATTATAGGTGCCATCCAGCAACCATGTTCCATTTAACCTCCGGACATTCCAGTAAGGCGAATCAAAACCGATTGTCATTTCCGTTACCGAGAAGACCTCTCCGATACTTGCCGAGTAGTCCAGCAGCAGAATTATTTTATACATCAGATGAGCCGGTACCCATTTATCCAAAAACTTTCGGACATCCGGCATATCGATATGCTGCAGCTCACTCACATCCAGAACAATCTCCGCAAGCAACTTCTCAGCATATCCGGTAACATCAACACCGGCTCCGGTTCTCTCTGACAGTTTATTTTCCAGCCATTCTTCATTGATCAGCTCCTCGTGGAGTAAGGATGCTCTCTGGCACATCTCATCAATGATCCGTTCTATTTCAGCCAGAATGATATCCTCGGCATTCAGGACATCATTCATCTGTCTCATATTGCGGACTCTTGCTGGAAGCATTTGGCTGTTATTCAGTGACATTGACCGTCAGCTCCTGCAGAGCAAAATACTTGTTGTATTCTGCAGTAATGGAATCCTGAGCTCCGTTGACCTTCAGGATTCCCACTTCCTTCACACCATCCACTCCACTGATGATGTTACTGATTTTATAGTAGTTCAAAGACACTGTTCCGCTTTGGAAAGCGATCTGAGTGAAATACTCCTCGATCTTGCTCCTGATCTGCGTTTTCACGGTCTCTTCTGTGTAACCGGACATTTTCACAACGCTGCATAAAATAACAATCGGAATGCTCTCCGCAGCATCCACAACCGGATCAGCTCCAACCGGACGCATACTGTTTATGTATTCCTGGACAAATGCAATCTGTTCTTCCGTTGGTGGCTTGGCATCCACTGTAAGAATCGCAATCGACACAAGCCCGGTTCCATCCCTTGGTGTGTCCACCTTTGCATTTCCCACAATGACATTACCCTCTGCATCCGTGGCTTCCTTTGCCCATCTCACATAATGCCTCTCGTTTCCGCTGGTACCCATATCCTCCTCTTTGTCTGTCAGGGTATTCATCAGAGGAACAATCCTCATGGCATCAAGCCGGGCAAGCTCCTCAGCCACCGCCTGAAGATTATCCATTGAGAAGCTGCCTTCCATCTTGGTATCCTCATTTTTCAACGCAGCCTTCATCCTTGCCAGTATTCCTTCAGCACTAAAATCCATTACACTCTCACCTCCCTCACCGGAACCAGAATTGTGTTTGAACCATAAATGCTGGTGCAGTCAAAACTCACCGTCATCCCGGTAGAAGTATTTTCAAAAATAAAATTATCCAAACGCTTTATATATGGATTGACCATAAGAGCTTCAATGATAAAGCGTTCAATTTCCAGTTTGACAATCTCCACGTTCATGGAGTGTCCGATTACCTGATCCTGAATTTCTGAGCCAAATGCAAAGGAATATGCGGTATAATGACATCGCTCCGTGAACAGGGCTTTAAATATCCAGATGCGGAGTGCTTCATTTCCCTCCACCATGTAGGTGCGTCCTCCCTCATCCAGAAGCAGCTCGTTCTTTTCGAAGTCATAAGCATATTCCTTCAACATTGGCAGTTCGTCATTCGTCTCAGTGCTTGTGCTTGTTGAATCAATAAAAGGAAAAATACTCATGCCTTAACCGCCTTTCCTGCTATATAAAAAGAGGATCCGGTTATATGCACCACAACCGTGTCCCCTTTCTTAAGCACATACTTCTCGTGAAACTCTTTCAGGAACTCATAAGCCTCCTGCGGTTCAAAAGGTGTAATAAATGGCTTTTTGATGTCCTCGCCACTATCCGAAGCATTCAGCATCAGTGCCGGATTGATGTAAAGGTTCTTTGTGATAGTTGTATTGTGCATCTTGATTGTCAGTGGTTTTACCGACAACACATCCGCCATATAGGTACCATCCACTCCATCAGCACTATTGGAACCACCAGTTCCCTTTCTGATTGCCTCGACCATTTCCACAATATTTCTGTTTGTCGACACCTTTCCACCTCCTGCCTTTATGCAGTCTCTTCAATCTCCCTTTCATCCATAAGGTTCTCAAAGGCAAGTGTCAGATCCATCTGAGCCTTACCGCACGAAAAGGTATGTGTGTCACTTTCAATGTAAAACTGTCCATAAAGCCCGGTGTCAGTTTCCTGCACAATGATTGAGTATCCTGATACCGCACGGAAATCATTTGGAACTCCGGACACGGTTGCCGAGGACTCCACTGTTACCAGCATCTTCTTGGCTTGTGTTGTAGCATCCTCTCCATCATTCTGTTTCAGCACTCTCTGCACCAAACCATACTTCTGGATCGAGGCTGCATCCTCCACCGTCTTTATGACATTGTTGTTTTTATCTGTTATTAAAACCCTATTAACGAGCTTTTGAAGGGTGCTTTTATAGGTTGCTTCAATCAGGTTGTAATCCCCGGTCATAACCGCCCCACAAAGCGTCCCCTTCTCCAAAACACTCACTTTGTTAATATTGGTCATCAGCGGAATATACTTGCTGCCATTCTGCTTTGCTGCAGCTGTGTATGCCATCATAATGGCTTCATAGGCTTTCTTGCCAAAGCATGGCATAGAAGATATATTCACTCCCGTTGCAGCCATCGTTCCGCTTTCAATTCCGAGTTCTGTGCAGATCCCCGGAACAATCGTTTCCGGAGTTCCTTCAAATATTTTGTTGACATCTGAATTATTGATATAGAACATTAAATCGTATGCCAGATAAGTTTCCACCTTGGAACTGGCACTCTTGTCAATGTCAAAAATAATGCCTCCAAAGACATCCTTCCCACTGTCATCCTGCATGATGATTTCTGCACCCTCGTCAATGACAACCGTGGGAAAGTCTTTGTCCTTCTTATTCTTCGCAATTGTGAATTGAATGGTACGTGCGACCTGCTTTGTGTCACCAGACCACTTGATCTGCTCGATCAGTTCGCTGATATCTTTTCCTACAGTCAGTAATTTCATCTCAACACCACCTATGCCGGAATTGTGTACACATCGCCCGGATAAATCCAGTGTCCATTATCAGAACTGGACTTTCCATGCTTTTTAGCACTTGCCTCAATTGTTCCATTGTTTGCATTATAAATTTTAGGATATGAACTTCCATTTCCGTATTTCTGTTTTGATATCCCCCAGAGTGTATCTCCTCCAACCACTGTATAAGATCCACCTGCAGCTGCAGGTGCAGGTCTCGACAAAAGACCATTATTCCGTACTTTCGTTGTAATCTGAACAGATGGAACATTCAATGTCCGGTACTCGGAAAATGAAATGGTATAGTAAATATCCCCATCACCTTCCCTCATAGAGTAGGTAAAATCATCAATCAGCATTGCGAGGTTGATTTTCATATCGCTTATGATTACCCTGACCACTGCTTTTGTGGTTTTCCATTCCTGAAGCATCGCTACATATTTGTCAGGCTTCTTTTTCGCATTCTTATAAAATGGAGACTTCTCCGAAGGGAAGAAGCTCGACAGCTTTGTGTACTTAAGCCCTCGCTCTCCCTTCAGATTGGCTTCTCCTATGTTTAGAAGGGTTATCGCCTGATTCAACTGTTTTTCTGTGAATTCCACAGAAGGAGGATTGATTGGCAGCTCGATAACTTCTTTCCTGTTGTTTACGCTTAATTCAATTACTCTGGTTTTCATCAGACCACCTCCTAACCCATGTTTACAACTACTTCCACGACTTTCTTTGCAACCTTGTCGGCAATTTCATCAATATCCGCATCCTCACGGACAATGATCTCATCTGCCAGTTTTGCAATGGCAACCGTCACGCTGCCAATAAATCCTTTTGCAGTCCCTTTGGTCTTTCCTGAACCCGGAACTTCAAGACCGCTTTCTTTCCCCTTGATTCTGTCCATCAGCTGCTTCAGGTTCTCATCGATGCTTGTCAGTATCATCATGATTGGAGTCAGATCCTGACCGCCACCGGATAAAACTGTATTCTGCATGATGTTGGCAGTGCTGTCTTTTACAACTCCACTGCCCTGCTTCGTCAGGGAAACGCTCTCTTTGTGTGGAAGAATTCTGGAACCTCTTGGCAAATCAACAAGCTCGGCACCTTTCTCGCCAACCCATGTCAAACCGCCCTTCCAGTTATTATCTCCTTCAGCGTTTTCTCCAACAGTTCCGGAATCTCCTCCAGAACCGGTTATCGCATCTGCTACAGAACCAAACCATCCTGCAATCTTTCCGATAACGCTGCCGATTCCTTCCACCAGTGGCTTTACGATTCCCCACACAGTTTCGATAATTGACTGGATGCCAGGGAATACCTTTTGAACCACGCCAAATAAAATCTCAAATACGCTTATTACAATGTCAATTACTGGAGAAATTACTCCCCAAGCTGTGCTGATGATGTCCCCAATCAATGGAGCCACCGTTCCGATGACTTCCTGAATAAAACCCATCCTCTCACCGACAAATGAAATGACACTTCCAACTTTTTCTCCGATTTCAGAGAAAATCGTACTGAATACCGGAGCCAGTGCAGAAACCACAGTTCCAATACCTTGTACTAGACCGGCAATGACTGGAGCTGCCTGACCGATGATGTTTCCTATCGTGGAAACCACCGTTTGGATTACTGGGAGAATTACCGGTAGCATCATCTGTACAGTGGAAATAATGCTTGTTAGAGCCGGTACGCACGCACTGACTACCTGCTGGATGGTAGTAGTCATACCGCTACCAAATGAGACAAGCTGCGGAATCAGCGGTGCAAACCCGGCAGTCAGAGACCCAAGCGTGGAAACCACACTCTTAATTCCTGAAATAAATTCCGGTACAACTGTAATGGCAGCATTGAATCCGTTTTCAATTACAGGAGCCATTGAAGGGAACATTTCCTTAAGCCCGTCCTTCAATCCGACCACTATATCTCTTCCAAGCGTCTTGATTTTCGGTACCGCTTTTTTAACCCCTGTTTTAACCACGCTTGGCAGTGATGAGAATACACGTCCAATCATCGGAACCGCATTATCGAATAAGAATGTCGACGCACTATCCACCAACTGTTCCATTGATCCGGTTATATCTCCGCCAATCGCCATATTTCCAAGAACGTTCTTTGCTGCTGCCTTCATCGCTGAGAACGAACCACTAAAGGTCTGTCCGGCTTCTTTTGCGGTTGTTCCGGTTACTCCGAGTTCATTCTGAATCACATGAATAGCACTGTAAACATCAGACAAGTTGCTGATATCATACTTAACACCTGATATCTTGCTGGCATCCTGAAGCAGTCTCTGCATTTCTTCCTGCGTACCGCCATATCCCAACTTAAGATTATCCAGCATCGTGTAATTCTGCTTTGCAAATCCCTGATACGCATTCTGGATAGACTCCATGTCGGTGCCAAATTTGTTTGCGTTGTCTGCCATGTCAATCATAGCCATATCAGCAACTTCTGCAGCCTTAGCGGTATCACCACCTAAGCTGCTCAAAAGTGATGCAGAAAAACTTGTGACCTGTGACATATACTCATTGGCAGATAGACCGGCTGTCTTAAACGCTGCATCCGCATTGGCTTTAACAACACTAGCATTCTCCTTGAACAATGTTTCCACGCCACCAATGCTCTGCTCCAGTGCAGCTCCCTCCATTACAGCACCGCCAACCACCGCTGTTGCTACAATCGTTACTGGAATAGCCACGGTTGCTGCCAAGGTCTTGAGTTTGCCACTGATAGCAGATATTCCACTTGCTGTGGCATCCTTCAGCCTTACTATCGGGGAAAAAATCTTCCCACCTAATGCTTTCAGCTTCCCAGTTATCTTTGTGACTTTAGAAGTGATTGCATCTTTCAATTTAATAACGGGTGTGGTTACTTTTTTCGCCACCCCCGTTAATGCATTTTTTATTGATTTTACTTTTGATGTGGCAGAATCCTTTATCTTAATGACCGGAGTTGCCACCTTTTTTCCAACCGTCTTAATTCCATTGCTGACTTTTGTTATTGTCGCACTGGCTGCATCCTTCGCCTTAATGACTGGGGATATTACTGTTTTTCCTAACTGCTTTACCTTTCCGGTTAGCCCATCCGTCTTTCTTGTTGCCGATTCGGTATTGATCTTAGCAGTGTAAGTTTTATCCCAAGCACGCTGTAGCTCTTTCCTCGTTTCAGCTGCATCTTTCCGGAGGGCGGTCTGTTCTTGTCGGATGCTCTTTAGCACAGAGCTGGCATTATCCCGGATGGAAATACTTCCTACAACACTCATTTAGCCACCTCCACCTCCCGAAAACAGCTGCTCACGTTCTTCAATGCTCTTTAACATCGATGCATAATAGAAACATTTTTCTTCCACCCCAAGCTGGAGCAGATACTCCAGCTTGAAGCCTTTTTGAATATAATAATGCAGGAAATAACACTCACCGTCTTGGTCTATGAGTTTTTTTGTTCTTCAACAACCGTCACTTTTTTACTTCCGATCACACCGGACAATTTCATAATTTCCGTAGCAATGGATGTAATCTCATTCATCTCGAAAATATCAACCACTTCCGGATAGGTCTTGATCTCGCCCTGATCCTTTAATTCCATTGCGACCGCCCTTAAATCAGGCTCAACAACTGCCAGATAAATACAATACTTATCAGATGCGTTCGGATCTTGCTTATCATCAATCTCCGTGCATTCCACAATTTCCGGATAGTTCAGGTTCCGGATCTTGATGTTCTGGTCAATGCTCGGAACATATAAAGTCTCGTACTTTGTAACCTTTTTATCCTTTAATCTCTGAACAGCCTTCGCTGTAAAGGCTTTGAAAATATCTTCTTTCTTTTTTTCCATAGCAACCTCCTACGCAACAGCATCCAAATTCTGCAGATCAGAAGGTGTGAATCCGATAGAAACTTCTTCCTCGATAATTCCACCCTTCTCCCAGTTCACAACCGGAATCTCATTGTGCCATACATTATCACAAGCCCAGCGTTCGATCTGACCTCCAACAGCATCAGGATCCGCCAGCTTCGCAATAACCTCTGCACGGACATCCATGCCCTTTTTCCAGTTCTCCAAGATTTCCTTTGCTCTGGTATATACCTTTTTCACGGTATAAGAACCTTCGCCCTTCAGACCGGTAATCTTGCTGTCCACATCAATTCCCATCTGCACATCCTCACGGTTAGCAGTTACTTTCATTTCAATTTTGGAGAATTCAAAAATCTTCTCTCCGTTGATCCAGAGTTCTCCCCATGTTCCGGAGAGAGTCTTATTACCTCTGATAACTTCCATATCCGTTTACCTCCTACATATTGACATTCATTTTCAGATCTTCCATTGCGTTTACAAACTTTACATTGCTAGCGATAAATACCTTTGTTCCGGTGTTAGCTTTAGCAACTGCAATATCATCCATCTCGGAAGTATCCATTCCTCTGCTCTCCAGATAAGTACGCTGTGCATCGATATCAATCGCCACCACATTATCATAGGATTTATCCAGCACATTGCCGAGTAGCCCTTTGTGGTAAGCACCAATGGCAGCCACGAGCATCTGCTTTCCATCGTAGTCATTGATGATCTTGCCGACATAGCTTTCCTCATAGGTTTCCCTGATGTCATCCATGTATAAGTCCATTCCTTCTACAATCTTGATAAAACGGACATCCTCTGTCTTTTCTGTCGTGAAACTGACAAGGCTGTTCACGCCTCGCCCAATCTTGTACTTCCTTCCATCAAAGACAATGACCAGCTCACCAGCATTGATACGATCATCCGGATCGTCCGGAGTTTCTGCTTCAGAAATATCGTCCAATACATAATATGTGCTGCTTCTTGCAAGGGAAAGCCCTGCAAGTACCCCGGCAATTCTCGCACAATACTCAGCTGCAGTATGCTTTGCGCCGGTAATGGTCGTGGAGATATTCTCTGTTGTGAGATTGATGATTCCTTCATGATCTCCCTTACAGTGTGCCAGAACCGCCTTGAAGGTCTTTCTCTCATCATCACGGTACTGCTTGATCCACGCTGAGATTGTTGTTGTATCAGTAGAACCAAGACCGGGAATGGTAAGGTAGTTCCATTTCAGATCTTTCAGCTTCTTAAGTTCAGCATTGTACCCTTCTGCATTTTCTGCTCTGCGGATTGTAATGACAGTAGACGGAGCTCCAGCGAACACCAGCTTCAAATAGTTGTAGTTCTGCTCTGTCCAGTTCTGAAAATCAACCTCATCCACCTTCTTGTAAATATTCAAGTCTTTTCCACCTTCGGTACCGTCCGTGAGAATCATGGCAACGATACCCCTTGCACTTCTTTCAATGGCAGACACTGCTTTTCCACTGAAAATCATGCTAAAACTCGGTAATCCTAAACTCATTTAAATCACACTCCTTTTCTAATAGCCACTTCCAGCTCTCCCATCGGTTCAAACTCATTCGTCTGCTCCCGTGCCTGACGGAAGTTTATGGTAAAACTGTAATGCAGCACATGGTCTGATACTTTCATATTGGCATCATTGATGGTTATGTTCCTGTCTCCAAAACTGAACACCGGGCGGACAACCGCATCAATCTCTGCCCCTTTAATCAAATAGGCGGTATTGCTCTCGCTTTTCTCGTGGTAAGCAATATCAACCAACACTCCCATATCCGTAAAAAATCTGTCGACTGTCTCGTTCCCATTCGGGATGATATCTACGAAGTAATAGGTTTCTGGTTCATCAAGCCCATGCTTTTCTTCCGTGCCTTTTATTTCCTCGTAAAAGACATCGGTATCCGGATCAATCCCTTTCAGCAATGCTGTGATTGCATTTTTTATCTGGATAATCGGATGTTCCATAGTCCACCTCCTAAAGTTCATGAGTATTCAGAAAGTCATTCATCCACTCCCGGAGATAACCGGGAAGGTGTTTCTGCACTTCCTGAAGGGAAAGCTCCATCATGTGGGCTCCTTTTACAAAGCCCTTTCCACCTCTTGTCTGGTGTCCATATTCCACCGGCTCGACATACTCCACGTTGTTATAGACCTCGATGTAATATTCATTGCCTCGCTTTTCTATACTCCCAACGTGCCACTCATTCCGCAAGTGTCCAGTCTTAACCGGAGTGTTATCCTTGACCTTTCCCTGAAGCTGAACCGCCAAATCAATAACCATCTCCCGGAACTCAGCCGGGTACTGGCTCTCTATGGCTTGTGAGAGTCGTTTCTCCCATTCTTCCAGCCCCTCCAGCTTATACTCAGTATTAAACAGTTTCCTTGTCCAACTTGACCGGGATATTATTATGAGACTTCATGCACTCAGGAAAACCTGCAACCGCTTCAATTTTCTTTCCAAAGTGCGTGATCACAAGGAAATCATTGGTCTGGATATCAACTTCCGGACGGGTAAACAGACAAAAAGTTGTTTCCGTCTTCGCAGTAGATTTCGATTGCTGCAGCTTTCCACCTGTATGTGTAGACAATGCGCATTCCACATCTTCATACACAACTTTTCCATCCAGACCGCTTTTAAAAACGCTTTCTCCACCCGGAAGGGTATCTTTGAAAGCTCTGTAAACGGTCACGGTATCTTCGTATGTTGTTGCAAGGATATCAGCTTCTGTCATTTTGCTAAATCCTTCGGCAGATTTATTTTTTTAAAACGGTTAAGGGATTTTTCATAGTTCTTCATAAAATCAACAGTGGCTTTCTGATTACCACTTCCGTCACGATAAGAAATGGCGGTATCACCACGATTGATACTCGCCACTTCCTTCTCGCCGGTCTTTACCAGATCAGCCTTCAACATATCTTCAGCAATCTGTGCTGCAGTGCTGAGAAGCTGCTCCGGCAGATCTTCACGGTTGCAATAAATCAGGATCTTATCCACTGCCCTTTTGACATACCTTCTGGCTGACCGTTCTTCCGTTTCTGACATCTTCATGCTGTCCATCACTTCCGCTACCAACCAGTCCTCCTGCTCCTTTGTCATGGCAGTTCCTCCTTATTTTTTCTCTGCAGCCTTATTTTTCTTCAAAGCAGCCTCCAGCTGTTCCTTCGTGCCAGAAAGTTCAGCTTCCAGAGTAGCGATCTTTTTATCAGCTTCTTCTGCGTATTTAGAAGCCTCCTCCAGCTTTTCTTTCGTTGAAGTCAACTCCTTTTCCAATTCTCCCCTTCTAGCATCCGACGCTTCAATGACTTTTCCTGCTTTTAAAAGCTGCTCTTTCAATTCATTGATCACAGCTTCAGATGCGGCATTACTTTCTGTTTTATTCGTAACTGTTCCATCTGTTCTGACAAACCCCTTGGCTTCCAGAGCCTTGGCTTTGTCCTCGGAATCAACACGCTTCACTACATTCGCTCTCTTTAATTCGATCTCGCTCATGGTCTACTCCTTTCCCCCTAGGCTAATTCTTCTTTCACATTAACAAAGCACTGTTCCACCTTACGAGCAGGAATCCAGATATCGTGGAACTTACGATAATCCATCGCCCATGCTCTTGCCTTCTGGTTGGTTTCCGGATCAAAAATTCTCATTTTATCCGTCTTGGACACTGCAATAGGTGCCTTTCTCGGAGTGATGATCCAGTTGATGCTCTTGCTGTTTTCAGTAGGAGCAAAACCACCAGCTTCCTGACCGGAAGTCACGCCATCCTTGAAAAGGTACTCCGTCTTCATTCTGTCGGAGCTTACCGGGATTAAAGGATGGATACCATCCAAGCTGCGAACCTTAAGAGTTACATCTCCCTGCTTGAAATCGGTTATATCCAGCTTCTTTGAGAGCTTTTCGGACATGCTTAAGATTGCTGCTACCATGGAATCAATGGTGATAACCAGCGGTGTGTTCTGTCCAACGATCGCCTGAACAGCTGCAATATCATAGTAAAGTTCCTGAAGAATGGTTGCTTCATCAGCGGTATAGCCTCCGGATGCCTTGCCCTTCTTGATACACGCTGCAGCGATGGTACTGTAACGATATGCATCAATCTCAGGAACAACCTTGGTTCTCTGGAACTCGCCCATAACAGTGGATGCAGTCAATACAAAATTTGTCTCATCCACATCGTTCTCATCAAAACTGAAAGAGCGTCCTCTGTCCTGAGTCATCTTCTTGGTTTCATACTGGAAATTCACGCTGCCCTGCACAAATCCATTGGTGTGATCATAATCAGCCATTCCGTCCATATCGAGACTCGGAATCTTGACCTCCGCACCACCGGTGTACTTAACCAACTTCTCATTTACTTCCATCCAACCGGAAGTAGCCTGCTCCACTGCAGCCTTGTCTAACTCGCTCTGAATAATTGTTGCGGTTTCAATGGTATTCATTTACTTTCTCCTCCTTATAATCCTCTGACATTTCTTGCGATCTGGTCTCTTAACAGATTTTCAGCAGAAGCTGCTCCGCCGAGTCCTTCCGGTGTCTTACCCTTCAACCGGGACTGGATTGCCACTGCCAGACTGTCCTTAAAAACCTTTGTGGTATTCTTCAGGGTTTCTTCCATGCGCTCCTTGCTGGAATAGTCAAGCACATCTGCAAGACCAACCGGGAATCCATCCGTTTCCAGAGATTTAGTCGCACTCTCTCTCAGCTCTTTCTGCAAGAGCTGGCTTCTCAAACTGGCAATCTCGGAGTCTTTTTTCTCCTGCTCCTCTTTTGTCTTTTCCTCCGGAGTGAGTTTTTTGACACGCTCTGCCTCCGCAGCTTCATCTAACCACTGCTGTTTCGCAGCTTCGATGGCAGCATCTACATCTGCCTGAGTGAAGGATTTCTCCTCTTCAGCTTTTTCCGCTACAGGATCTCCATCCTTTTTTTCAGGTTCAGCCCCTTCAGCTTTCTTTCCACCGCCAAAAAGTCCATCAATAAACTTCTGGAGGGTACTTACTTTCTCCGGTGTACTTTCCGCTGTCTGCTGTCCCTGCGTTTCTGTTGCAGTGTTCTGAACTTCCTGCTCAGTACCCTGCATGGTGGTTGTTCCATCCATCTTTTTTACCTCCTGGTCTAAATTTTGTATAACAAAAGCACCATTTAAAATGCTTTTAAACGATGCTTGAGTCCATATTTTTTGCAATTAAATAAGCACCCGGCTGGGTGCTTATTTGCTCTTGTGTTCGCAATATTTTTTATTATAATTTCCGGTACCCGGAAAAGACTGTTTTAGCTTCTCCTTTGGTATTCCCTCCGGATGTTTCTCGCATTTTCCGAATCCGTAATGATATTTACACGAATTACACTCGCTATTAACTGGTTTCGGTGCATCACTCCACCGTTTATCTGAATATGGATTGCTCATTATATTTCCTCCATGTAAATCACGTTATTAACCACCTTGGATATGTAGAACATCGAATCTCTTTCAAACAAAATCTCTTTTTCCTGAGAGTTAAATTTCCGTATATCTCGCCCGGTCTTTGATGTAATAACATACTGAATCGGGAAACTGTCATCATATACCTCAGTGGAACTTGAAAGAAATTCAGGAAAACTAATTTCCATACCGGGCTTATGCCCCACAATAAACTCCTGCACATCTGGTATTCCAAAATCAGAAACAGAGCGATATAACACTCCCTGATAGGTCGGCATCTTCTGAAGAGCTGAATCCAGATTGCTAATCTGTTTCTTTTCTTCCTTCGTCAGTTTGACGCCCCTTCTCAGCTTGTCATTCCACGTGTATGCCTCGCTGCTTATATAGCTATTTATTGCGTGCTGTTCATTCTCTGATAGTTTTATTATAGGTTCCGGAGCTGGAGTGTCAACATATTTCTTCTTCCACTCCTCAAACTTCGGATTGCTCTCCAGTGGATTCACTCCTTCCCGGTCTTTAAATAAATCAATCTTTGCTTTTGCCTTGATTGTGCATTTACAATTCGGATGAATCGGTGGTAGATTAAGCCCCGGCTCTGCCTCATCCAGCGGAAAAGATTGTCCATTTAATTCCATACATATTTCGCAACCACCTCCAAGAAAAGTATACTCTTGAATTCCCATTTCCCTATAAGAAGCAAGTTCTCCCTGATTAGAGAAATAGCTGCTCTCCGTCCGGACAAGCCTTTCTGCAGCATAGCGTCCCTTGCCCATGACATCATTGATTTCCTTTGCCATCTTCTGTACGCTGGAGCCATTCATAAATCCCATCGTCAGCTCTCTCTTGGCGAGAGTGGCAAGTTTATCAGTATTTTCCCACAGTGCTTGCGAGTAATTCTTTCCAGACCACGGATGCTTCAGTATCCTTTGGAGCATCTTCACATCTACCTTGGAAACATTGAATCCAACACCAAGGATGCTCTGCACATCATAACAGCCCCGGTAATAATTGGTCTTGAACATATCACCCAGCAGATCTGTTATCTTCGTTTCCGTATCCCTCGACAGTGTTATCATTGTCTGGTAAACGGTAGCAAGCATCTGCTCCTTTCTGCTGATCCGCGACTTCATTGCCAGCGTGTTCAGTTCCAGAAGTGTCTTGGAATCCCCTTCAGCTTCCTTCAGGTATTCTTCAATCCCCTTTTTCCATCGGGAATATTCACTTCCGGTCAGCAGCTTGGAAGCCTCTGCATTCGTCAGACCATTCTCCGTGGCATATTTTTGAAACATAGAATTGATTTCCGTTTCAAGCGTCCATGCTGCTTCATCAAAGAGAAACATTATCTCTTTTATGGATTGGTCTGTAATCTCTGCATTATTGAGAACCCTCTGCTTGGCTCGCTCAATCCACTCGTTACGTTCCTTCTGGCTCATCCGTTACCGCCTCCGTTCTGTCAGCTGCACCCTGAAAAGCCTTGGTAAAATTCTTATATACTCCGAAGTCTTCCTGCTCCTTGTTCTTTTCTTCCTCCAGTTTTCTCAGCTCATCCTGGACATTTTCAACACCTGGCATCAGCTGCAGTCTGGTCTCCCTTGAAAGGTCATTTGCCAGCATCGTGACAATCTGTGCTGTTTCCATATCATTCTGAGGACGGTTCCTGCGGAATTTTGGAACAATGTCTCTGTAATCATAATTGTGCCCCATGATGTTCAAGATATTTGTGATCAGCTCAATCCTGCGCTGCAGTCCTTTCTTGAACTTCCGTTCCTTAATCGAACATATCTGCTCCAGTCCCCATAATTTATAGGATATAGCCACTCCGGATAGGTTTCCTCCAAAAGACTCATCACACATATGTGGCACATTGGCTCCAGTGTGAATATCCTCACGGAGCCGGTTCTTATAATTTTCCAGTGCAGTATCATCAATCGTCTTCAGGAGCCAGTCCACATCTCCTCCATCCTCCAGAATGATAGCTCCTTTTTCCTTCATGTCAGCAATGTCCTGACTGCTGACATCTCCAAGTTTTAAAACCTTTAAAATGGCATCATCATTATACTGGAAATAGTTTGCAGTGTTACTCTGCACCTTGTTATAGGCATCAATCTCCGTAATGACACCCTCAAAATCTCCAAGCCTTTCCTCGTTGTTGATGTATTCCACAAACGGAACGTCCTGCCAGTAATGTTCCTCAACTGCTATCATGTTCAGGTATCCATTATTCAATGACTGGAATCGCATCACAAGACTGGAATTCCAGAACTCCACCTTCCTGATTACGTTGTCATCCTTATCCTTTGAAATAATGGTTCGGATAAATGCCATCGGAGTGGAAAATCCACTGTCCGTCTCGCAAATCATAATTCCGTTAGCAGCCGGAACCCTCGCAAGCCTTATCTTGGCATCCTCATCCAGATAGAGCATTTCAAAGCAGCTTCCGCAAATGCTGCACTGCTTCGCCAGCTCCATGTTGTGATCCTGCTCATCGTTGTAATCAAAAATATCCTGCACTGTCTGCAGGTATTCATCATTCTGGGAGTCATAGACAATCGGCTCACCCACGAAGTAACCGGTGGCGGTATCCGTGATGTATTTTGCCATATTATTGACCAGACGGTTGTTCGGAGCTGTGCTGTCCTTCTTGTTTTCTCCAAGGATTCTATGATTGCCAACATAGTAATCATGCAGCATTCCGTATTTTACATCCGTGCTGTTCTCATTGATGATCTCACGGATATCTTTTTCTGTCAGGCTTTCAATGGAAGCCCTGTCCATATAAATAACCGGCATGACCGTTACCTCCTACAATCCTAATTTCCCTTTATCCAGCACCCGGAACCGTTTCATCTTCTTGGCAATCGTTCTGCATCCTTCCAGAGCATCCACACCATCATCGTGCGCTCCCATCGGGAAGTGTTCCATCTGCTCCAGCAGTCTCTTGTGCCTTTTATTGAACTTGATGTAATGGTTCTTTACATCCGGCTGCATCGTCTGTATACGCATTGTCTTATCGCTGGTCTGCGGTACCTCCTCGATCGGAAGGTATAACCCAGCTTTTGCAGATGCCTTTGCCAATTCTTCCTTCAGGAACCACTGGAACTGCACCGTCTCAGCTCCGAACTTCTTATAGCCCCTGCCATAATCCCTGCGGAGCATCTTCTCCTTCTCCAGAATGTCACCGATAATTTTATCCGGATGTCTGCGTTCGATATCCGCATCCATGACATACATATACCCGGATACTTTGTGCTTCGCCAGCGTGATGATGGCGGAAAAGTCGCTGTGCTTGGTCTTTCCAAGTGACGGATCGACAAAGCCAAAGAAAAGGAAGTCCCGGTTCTTGAAGTCGATTTCTGCTTCATTATAGAATTCAAACCATTCAGGATTGAAAATACAGTCTTCCGGATTGATAGGCTCGTTCTGTTCCTCGGAGTTGAAGGATGCCTCGCCTTCTGTCAACCTCATAACCATCAGATCATAATAAGACAGTTTCTCCTCCCACAGAACCTCCGTGCCTTCCAACATCTTCTCCCGGTGCCTTTCAAAAAACTCTCTCGCATCGGCTTCGTGGTTCTCGTTTGAAAGGTCTGTGTAAATCTCCTCCCATTCCTTCCATAGATCCTCTTCGTTGGAAAAAGAAATGACCGCCTTGTATTTAATGGCTTTATATCCCGGATTGTTCAGGGTTTTCGCCAGAAGGCTGTCATAATGCAATAATGTTCCAATATAGATAATGTCCGTGTAATCATCACCGGCTTTTGAAACAGCTTTTAAAAACCAGCTTTCAAGTTTCTTTCGCTGCTCCGGTGTCCGAACGTTCTCGTCATTTTCAATATCATCCAGAACCAGAAGGTCTGGTCTCCAGTTTCTGTGTTTTCTGCCTCGGATCTTCTTTCCCGATCCGATTGCCTCAACTTTGATGTTGGTGCTTGTGATCAGTACGTTGCTTCTCCAGACTTTTCCGATCAGGCTCCCGAAGTCCTCCTTCAGAGCTTCGTTCTCCTCAAACTCTACCCTGATGTTATCGAGAAATCCCTCAGCCTGTTCTGAGCTGTCGGATATGATAATCGGATAATGCTTGTATTCATAAACTATGGCATGAATGCTGCCTTTAAAAGTAAGGCTCGTGGACTTTGCGTGTCCACGTGGAGCTGCGACCACTCGTTTGGTTCCATTCATCCGGCTGATCTTCTTTACCTTTGCCGGTGTAGTCGGATATTCCCCTTTCAAAACTCCTTGCTGCCATATATTATCCAGTTCCCGGTGAAATTCCGGGGATGGTCTGGAAAAATAATGTGGAAAGTATGCCCTGCCGAAAAATTCCATATCAATGGCTCCCAGCCTCTGGCGGATGCCTCCTTTTCCGGTAAGCGGTGCCCCGGATTCATAATCTTTCAAAATCTGCACACGTTCCGGAGAACTGTCCTTTTTTAAAAAGATGTTTAAAAGGCTTTTTAAATCGCTTGTAACAGCCTCGGTATCATCATAGAAGCTCTTGCTCTCAGCCTCTGCCATCGCTCCGATCAGAACACCGATGCTTTCTTTTTTTCCTGCTCGCACGCCCACCACCTGCCTTTCCGTAAAATTTTAAGGCTCATATTTGCCCCATATTTGCATTTTTGTGTTTCAGTGATAATTTCCCCCACTTTCATCATTCAAACGATTTTAAATGGGTTTAGCGTGTTTTTAAACGGTGTTTTTACACCATTCAAAAAAGAGAACTGCCAGAACAAGCCCGATGGGTAGGCTTCGCCACCCAACCAGTGTACTTTTTCTGCTCAGTTCCCTTTCTCTATGTCCGCCAGCTTCCGGCATCGGGACGAATCAACCGTATGCCATCAGGTGGCTTCTTTCAAAACCGCTTGTGCTACACCCTCTGCCCCATCCCTGCCAGCCCCGGCAAGGCTTAGTTCCTCATCTTCCTCCAGCCGGATGCTCAACTGGACTTCCTTTTTCTCATTACAGATCGTAATCTCAAAGCTTGCTTTCCTGCTCCGCTTATCATACTTGATGATGCGGTTTTCAAATTTTTCAAGAACACCTTTCACAACCTCATAATTTCCATCGCCCAGAGCCCTGACCACTGTAGGTTCAATCGGCTGGTTATTCTCCCCAGTCAGCAGCATGATCCACTCTGCCTCCAGATAGGAAAGTCTTGACGGATTCCTGTTGTCTCCAAGAAACTGGATCACTCCCGGAATTCCCTTAACCTTGTAATAGTTATCCGCATTGTAATTCATGTTCAGGAATACATATCCGGCAAACAGGATGTATTCTCTCTGTGACCATGAACCTCCGGAGCGTATCAGACGATTTTCCTTCGGGACAAGAGCACGGATGCCCTGCTCTTTCAATTTCCCGGCAATATCATCTTCCTTGCCGGTCATAACTTGAATTACATACCACATCACCTTTTATCCCTCCAGTCCTTCGTTTTTCTTCTTGTTCAGGTATGCACTCACCTGACGGTAGAGTTCCGGATTTTCCTTCGCCATAGCCTCAAATACAAGGCTCTTGACTGCCTCCAGTCCGGCTTCGTAATTATCACGATTCTGTACTTCAATCCGCTTCTTATAAGCAGCTGCCCGGATGAGACCATTGGTCTCCTTGATCAGCTTCTCAATCGGCACTTCCTTCATCTGCTCCTCATCCACGTTGGTAAGGGCATTCATGACATGATGGCTCGCCAGACGGATGAGTGCCTCCGAAGTGTCCAGATCCGGATACCGGTTCATTTCATCCATCAGCATGGAGAAATTGCTCTGTGCCACCGTTATCATCTCCACAGTGGCAAGATACTTCTTTGCATAAGTACAGATCGCCATCTGTGACATTTCTTCGCCATTCTCTTTCAGGAATGCAACAATTTCTTTATATGTGCAGCCGGTCAGGAGCATCTGCTCCACAGTGTCCTTCAGTTCTGGCGGTAATCTGTCCACCTTGCCGGTGCTGCGTCTTCTCTCTTTCTGTTCCATCGTTAATCGCCAAGATCAACCATGTTATCAGCAATTCCACCGCCAAGGAGCCGGATGCCTTTGCCTGTGACTTTGGCTTCCAGTGTCTGATAATCATAATCTGCAAGTGTTGCAGCTTCATGTGTATGGATGTCTCGCAGACTGATGTAACCTTCTTCTGCGAGGAAATTTACGCTATCCACGAATTCCTGTCTTTCAATGCCTTCATAACTAACCGCTTTTTCCACGCTACGGAGTGCATTGTATTTTTCACGAAGCAGGTTGATGGTTGATAAAACCCTGCCATTGTTCATTGTAAAGTTGCCAGCCCTAAGCTGTCTTTTTTCTGTTTCTCTGCCCATTTATCTCGACCTCCTATTTCTGCAGCATAAGCTCCAGCATTTGATCCAGCTTTCTGTCCATCTTGTTCATTTCCCGGATAAAATCATCCTTTGTCAGATACTCAGCCTTGATCTGTTTAATATCCATCCTGCACTCATCAAAATCCTTCTCGTGCATTTCCTTGGGTGTATAATCATCCCTGATTTTCTGAATCTGCCCTTCCAGCTTTACAGTCTGTTCTTTTTGTTCTGCCTTGGTCTGCATCTGATTGAACATCTCCTGAATTTTCGCTCCCTGATTGTCCACCTGATTCATTGTCCTTTTCAGGAAATATGTGATTACACCGATTCCCAGTGTGATTGCTGTCGTAATAATCCATTCGTTCATCCGTTTCACCTCGCATACAAAAAAAGATACACCTGCGTGTCTAACACAAGTGTATCTCCTGAATTGCAAATATTAAAATAAAGTACTTAAGAAGATAAATTTATTTTAAAAAGTCCGTAAGGTTCATCTGACCGTCTATCGGTCTTGCTTTGATTTCCTTTGTTTTATCTAAAACTATATTGCGAATCCACGTTTCTGTCAATCCAAATTTCAGAGCCAGCTCTCTGTAATTTCCTCCGTCAAACTCCTCTTTGATCATTTCGTCACGAACCGCTTTTTCCAGACTTTCAATTTTCGGAATGTAGATGGACGTGCCATTAAAAGCCCTTACGAGGCTCTTGAAAGCCTCCAGCCCAATCAGTTCCGCAAGCATTTTCTGCTCCTCGTCCAGATTTTCCATTTGCACCTTTTCCAGCAAGTCCACTATGCCTCGCCTCTCTTTCTGGCACTTGCCACATATCTCTTTAAAATCTCGATCAGGTTATTCCCCTGCTCAAAGGTTATCCATGCAAATGGGTTCTTGGCAATGGCATCCGCACCAAATTCCTTTTTGATGACCGCACAAAGTCTGTCCCCCAGCTGCACATCGTTTGGCACCTCATCGTATTTCTTAAGCTCATACATGAGATACCAGATTTTTTTCTGTTGACCGGATGTGACTCCGCCCGGTCTGCTCTGATGTTCCTTCGGCTTTTTGCTTCTCGGCTTTGGAGAGGCAGTTTTCCCCTGCAGCTCCTCCAGACGTGCAATCACTGCGCAAGCCTCTTGGTATGTAAGACTTTTTATGGATTCTTTTCCGGTCACACCTCCCACCAGCACATGGAGTTCATCCTCGTTTCCGGATGCCTTAATGCCAAGTGCATTGCCGATGGCATATATTTTTCTGATCTGAAACTGCTCTATCGCTCTCATCTGCCTCTCCTTTCCGGTTATTCCGTTTTCTCAGCCTCCACCGTTACCTTGATGCCCTCATCCACGATAATGGCTGCCCGGATGATTTCAACAGCCTCCTGCGGTGTTCCTTTCCACTCTGCTGACTTTAATATCTGCAGCATCCATTCCCAGTTGATGATCTCCGCAGTCAGATATGCCCAGTCGCTGGCTTCCTGCTCCGGCAGCCCCACCAGCTTCATCAGGGTCTCTGTATCCTTTTCATACTTGCCCTTCAGCTTCTTTTTCAGGGTACGCTGGATCTTCTCATCAGTTGTGATTGCCTTGATTGTCTCGTCCAGGCTTCCCTCGGTGTAATTGCCCATGAACATCATGGTAAACAGTCTCTTGCATGGATCCGTCATCTTGTATGTGGTATCCTCTTTCACAAAATCCCCGAACACATCACCCAGCAACTTCTTAACCATTGTCATGGAGACCGGTTTTACAGTCTCGCTGTTTCCGACCACAACCTTGGAATTGTTGCTGCCCCAATAGTCAATGGTCTTTTTCTTGGTGTCCCTCAGGTCATCCGTTGCCAGCTTCTCGAACCACGCTTTGATCTCGTCAATCTCTGCCTTGATTACACTCTGCTGGCTGGTCAGCTCCACTAACCGGTCAGCCTTTGCTTTGATTTCCATTACATCTGACATCATCTGAATACCTCCGCAATCTTGGCTGCACATTTCCTGCAGATCTCAATACCACAGACCATTTTCACATCATCCACCGTTCCGCAATGGAAACAAGCCGGAACATGCTTCTGAATGTGGATGCCGTCTTCATTCGTTGTAATGTCAACCGGAACTCCCGGAAGAATGCCGGTCTCCTGACGGATACCTCTTGGGATGGTCACTCCACCACCCTTAGTCACTTTTTTGCTTGCTTGCATCTCGTGCCCTCCTTTTGATTTTTACTGACACAACCAGCTCATCCAGCCGGTTCATGTGTACCATGCTTCTTTCAGAGAAGATCACATAGAAGGCTCCATGACTGTACTGATATCCCGTCACAGTCCGGTATTCTGTTGTAAATTCATCCGTAAAGCCGACCTCAGCTCCAACCGGATACTGCAGGATTGTCCGTATAATCCTTGCTATCATGCCATTCTCCTCTCCCACTCTGCATTTTATGGGCTTGTGACCATCACCTTGCGGTGGCTGCATTAAGAGGGGCAAATGCCCCTTATGTAATTTTTCTGCCATACCGGTGTCCCTTTTCCGGCTTTTCAATCTTACAGATCAGTGTGAACACTGCTTCGATTTTTTCCTCTTCGGATAATTTGTCACTGTTTAACTCATAGATGAACAGCATCTTTCCGTTATCCCTGATATAAACCGTCTGCTCCGTATGACAGAGCATCGGATCTGCCGAATAGGTCGCTCCGAACCAGCGGATGCTTCCTCCCGGACTGATCGTTCTCGGCTCAAAGTACATTTCTTCTCTTAATACCATCCTGCACCTCCTTACTTTGGCTTCGTGTATCGGTACGTGGTACCGTCTTTTCTGGTTGCAATCATAATCTTGGCTTTACCTTCCCGGATCAGGTTGGCACACAACCTTGCCTCTTCCCATCCTTTCCGAATTTCCTCCGGAACCTTAACATCTGATTTCTCGCTCATTTCTTCGCCTTTCTGATAGTCTTTGTTTTTCCACTCCTCCTCTGCAGGGCAATTTTGCTTACAATGACCATCTCCTCTGGAGTGTCCTTAACAATCAGCCACTTTTCAGAATCCAGCCCGGTATCCTGCAGAAACTTCTTTTGTGCCAGTGTCGGCTTCTTTCCATTCTTCACTTATCCACCTCCGCAATCTTTACCACTACACCATGCCTTTCACTCTCTGTAACCTTAAACCGGAATCCATTATCTTCTGCCTCTTCCTTCTTTCCAGCAAGGTACATTCCAGCTCGTAGCAATGCTGCATAATCTGTCAGTGTGGTGTAATTCCTCACCGTAATCTTTCCCGGCACCTCATCACCTCCCGACCTCAACTGTGTGTTGCATTGAAATTTTCCATCGCCCATCGGTTTCCGGTGGATTGTACCAACCTTCTTGTGCGTTCTGCCGGATCAATTCTCTTTCTGTCATTCATCCTCGGTATACTCTCAATAGCTTCTCTCATACCGCAATCCGGGCAGATATCCGTTTTATTATCCACCCTCGACAATGCCGGACGTCCAGTGTATGGTTTCCGGCACTTAGGACATACCACCATGCCTGAATCCTCCTTTTATTCAGTTTTGCCTCACTCTGCATTTCATGGGCTTGTGACCATCACCATTCAGTGGCTGCATTAAGGCTGGGGCATAAGCCCCGGCACATTGTTATCTATCCGGAAACGTGAATTTGCATTCGCATACCGGATGCCTAATGATCAGCGTTTTCTTTTCCAATCCCTCACGGTACCCTTTCATGTATGAGTAATAGTTACTCCTCTGGATACGCTGATTCCATCCTATTAACCATCCTGATATTGCAGATACTGCAACAATCAGCAGTACCAGTACCACACCGGCTATTCCAGTATGCAAGCCGAATACAATCATAAACATAAGAGCCATCAAGATTGCACCAGCAGCTACACCGACCAAAATTGCGGTACTTCTTTCTTTAGGGTTCTTCATTTTGCATTTACCTCCGTTTTCTCTTACTTCTTGTCCTTTTTATTCCCGATATATGCCAGTACAATCAGCGTCAGGCATATCGCAGTCACGATATAACACTTTTCCATGTCCTGCCCTCCTATATGAAGCGGATTCCCATTGTATTTGCCATTTTTTCCAGCCCCTCAAAGGAAATATCCTCATTGTTGACTGCGTTATTGAACACACTCACCATTCCACGAATTCCCCATTTGCTGTGGCTGATGCTCAGAAGGTAGTCAATCTCTTTCTGCATTCCCTTCTCTTCCAACACCGGGAAGAATTTGACAACGTCTTCTCTCTGGATATCCGATGTGCGGTACCTTCCATGGAGCTTCGTGCGGTTGAACTGCTGGGCGAAAATTGCTTCCTGCTTTCCGAGCATCTTATTGTAGACTTCCACATTTCCGATGAGTACGATTCCAATACCCGGCTTTCCGGTAAATATATCTTCATCTACCCACCCTCTGATTTCTTCCAGAGTGAGGAATTTAAGATTCTGTGCTTCATCGATAATGATAACCTTATCAGTCTCTCTGAGCTTCTCCTGAATGGATACCGATAAATCCTCGGTGCGCTGGTTTTCAGGGAGTTTTAATGTCTTTGCAATCATCTTTAAAAGGCTTCTTGTTGAGCCGGTACTCGGTGTTGCTTTCACATAAACTGTTGTTGAAGGATTGTCCTGCAGGAACTTGGCTGCTGCTTTCGTCTTTCCGATCCCGGCATCCCCATCAATAACTACAATTCCCTTCTCCAGCTGGCAGTACCGGATCAGCTTGTACGCTTCCTCGGAAATGGTTGTCGGTATGTACCCGGCTGAAGTCTTGGTTCTGAAAGGTTCCGCTTTCTGCGCATTCTGTGTTTTCTCTTCCTGAATCTGAAAGAACTCCTTCAGCTTATTTTCCACCGCCTCAATATCTCCCTTATCGTACATACTTCTGCGGTACTGGCTGAGTGCTGCCTGACTGATTCCAAGAATCGGGGCTGCCTTTGCCTGACTCAAATTTTCGTCCTTCAGGAACTTCTCTAATCTCTCCTGAAGCTTTGTGTTGTACTGTTTACTCATCATTTACCTCCTCGCCTTATGGCTGCATTTCTATTCATTACATCAAGGTCTGCACCGCCAACCACTTTCTTGAATACTGGTTCTTCGTCTGCCCTCTGAACCTCAAGCAGGGATGGATTCGGTTTGCCCTGATAGTTCGCTTTGTTTCGCTCGGCTTGCTTAAGCACAAGCTCCATTGCAGTAATCTTGTCCACATCTGCCAGAATAGCGTTTTCCTTGTATTCCCTTGCGATACGCTCCAGCCTTCTGGTCTTCGCCATCGCTGCCTTGACATCATCCTTGCTGGCATTGTAGGAAAGAACTGCGGTATTGTCTGCAGGTACCGACATAATGTAACGGTCTTCCAGATCGTAAATTCTGACCTCGCTTAAATTCTCCGGATCATAACGGAAGTAAACTTTTTTTCCGAGCATCAGATGTACAAAATCATCATTCCAAAAGTCGATGCGTCCACCTCCAATATCCAAGTGAACTCCTCGCCTTGTAACCTGCTGCGGTCTAGTGCTTCTCATCAGCATGAGGTTAAGCTCCTCAGCCGATGCCACACGTTTCCGCTTCAGATGCTCGTTGAAAACATCCGTCTTGCATTTTCCCTTGTCGGCTTCCACAGCTCCGTTGTAGGCTTCCATGTTGAAATACCACTCCAGAACCGCTGTCACATACTCCTCAAATTCCTCATCCGTATAAATCTGCTCTTTCTTCAGTACGAATTTCAATCGCTCCGGCTTCTCCACCACACTTCCTCCGGTGTAGGTATTAAAAAGCCTTGAAAGGTCATTTTTAACATCCTCAAACCGTCTCTCGATGATTTTTGCCTTCGCATTCCGGACAATCGCATTTGTCATGTTAATGCCAAGTCTCTTGAATACTCCCGGTGGCTCAAATTTCTCCTCGCCATCCTTTGGTTTCTTCTTACGGTGTCCCAAGCCTCCGATATCGAAGGTCAGGAACTCTCGACCATTATCCACGTAGATGTTATCCGGTATGCCATATTTGAGGATTCCCTTCCGCAGTGCTATCAGTGTAGCCTCGGAGCAGGGATTGTATGTAATATGGAATCCGGTAAAAATACCGCTTCGTGCATCCAGAAATGCTGTCAAATAAGGTCTGTGGATGTTTCCATTCTTGTCCTTTACCATGACATCAAAGGTATGGTTATCAGCAATCCACCACTCATTGCTTTCGATATCCTCATAAATTCTGCGGATAAACGGAGCGCAGCGGTCATTGTAGGCTTTATGTCCCTCACGTCCCAGCACCTTGACACCTTCCGGCACCTCGTTGTTGAGTCTGCGGTAAAAAGCGGAATAGCTTGGAATGTCGGTGTATAAATCCGGTCTTTTTTCCTGAGCCCACATCTTGGTGTAGTCCAGGCACTTCTGGATCGGATGCTGGCTCTCATCAAGGTAGAAATACAGAAACGCCTGCCATATCGTATCATCAATGCTGCTGGTTCCCTTTTTCCATTTGCCCCTCTTGTCAATGAGACCGTCTAAATCATTTTCTTTAACCGCTTTCCACTTCCGGTACAGGATATCAACAGAAATCTCTTTGTCCGGATATTCCAGTCCACATAAAGTAACAAATTTCTTATCAACATCTGCTTTGCAGGTAACTCCCGGCTTCATCCGGTATTGCTGCCACTGCTCCACAAGGCTGATCCAAAAATCAATCTCCTGCCTTTCGCTTTCCGAGAAATGGTCTACCGCCTTTTTATCCGGTACCGGCTCCGGAGTGCTTATCTCCTCCGCCGGGTTCTCTAGATTCATCTGATACCATTTCTGCTGCAGCTCCTCATCCAGAGCCTCCAGCGGCACCAGATAGGTCTTTCTGTTTTTATCATTCAGGATTTCCTGCGCCTGAAGTTTACCTTCTTTAATTATTCGCTTCACATATTGATAACTGCATCCTTTGACCTCTGCCACCTGCTTTGCGGTAAGCATCTGTCCCATCTCATCACCACCTTACAGCCTGTCATCATCAGATGCAGGAGGCTATCCCTGCATGACCGGCTTACGCCGGTTTCGACTGTTCGCTTTTCAATTTTTCTGGTATAATCTCCGTAGAAAGGAGGTGTTTGCCATGACCGATATTGAGGCATTGAAGGAATCCGTTTCAGAAAAACTCTATGCCCAAGAACCTCTTGCTCAGGCTATATTGTCATATCTGAACAACTCAGACCCTGCTGCCCATCAAGCAATACTAAATCGCTTTGATGAAATCGTATCTGCACGTATTGATTGCCTCATTCAAGAAGCCCTCGAAAACGAAGCAAATACTGAAAAATGCAGGAAGTGATTTATCTTTGGAATATATGGAGTGGAGTTCCTGCTTCCGTGTACACCCTAATGAGCCAAGGTGTACACTCCGCAATTACTGTTTTCCCAAGATTGAGATGTACAAAATCATCATCCCAATACTCCACTCCATCAATTCTGATTCCTCTGCGAGTTACTCGCTGCCTTGAAAACATTGTTTTCATTTGAAAGAGCTTCACACGCTTCACTCTCATCAGCCAATCGCTCTCATCCTCGGTACACAAACCGTAATACTCATCCGTTCTGGTAAAGTGATATTCCACTCCGTAAAAGTGTTTGATCGCCATCCGGTACACTTCCCACTGTGCCTGACACCATGCCAGCGTTCTCAGTACTTCCTTATCCTCTCTATTTCTGCTCAGTGCATCATCCCATGCGGTAATTGTGCTTTCCAGTTCCCCTCCGAACTCCGTTTTCAAAAACTGCTCTTTATTCATTTTCATACGCTCCTCCTTAAATGGCTTTTAAAAACTCTTTAAAATCATCCACATCTCCATCCAGTTCCTCAATAATAGGAATGATGTATTTGTTTCCGGACTGCTTTCCGTGTGTTGCTTCGCTAATTCTTGCGTGTGGGATGCCCATCTGCCTAGCCAGCTCGTTCTGGGAAATCTCTTTCTCCACCAACCGTATTTTTACCCACCGTCTGAATTCAGCGAGATTACTTATTCTGTTATTTTTCAACTTCCACTCGCCCTCCTTTAGCGTTATCCGTTATTTTTTTCTGTACCGCTGTTACAAAATAACCTATTCAGTTATCATTTTTCGTGATATAATGGCTTTTGTATTATTGGTACAT
>NZ_CABVDF010000007.1:0-32532 GCF_902497045.1 uncultured Blautia sp.
AATCGTATTGTCAATTATTTTGAATTGATCTGTCTTATTCTTTCCAGTTTTCCATATGACGGATAATTCGCTTATAGAAATCAACTGCCTTTGGAAGTGTATTGATATTAATATTTTCATTGAGCCCATGGATACTCTGATACTGCTGCTCATTGATCTCCAGAGGCGCAAAACGTATGCTGTTTTTGCAGACAGGGGTATAGAATTTGGCATCGGTTCCTCCTGTCATGGCATACGGCGCTACGATCACACCCGGAAACATTTTTCTGACCACATGCTCCACCAGACGGAAAGGTTTGCTTTTATAATTTACTACAGGGCATGGTTCATGGATCAGGAGTGGTTCTACTTCAATTTCATATTTTTTTGCAATTTTTGATACAAGAGCCAGACTTTCTTTTGGTCCCTGGTGGTGGATAAAACGCATATTGCCTGTTACATAAGCCTCCTGAGGAATGACGTTCAATCCATCTGCTCCCTTTGCCATGGTAAAATTCAGGGTTGTGGAGATCATGGCAGCGCCCAGAGGGTTGACTTTTGGAAGAAGTTTTTCCAAAAGAGGCTCCAGCTGACGTTCATATTTCATTACTGTGCCCAGCGGTCCTTGGGTGCAGGGAGCCATTCTCCGGAACATTTCCGCTACGGTAGGATTCATTTTTGCAGTAAAGGGGTTATGATTTTCAATATCCATCATAAAGGCTGCCAGACGTGTAAGGGGCGTCTGCTTCTGAGGTACGCTGGCATGTCCGCCATTTCCTCTGGCAGTAAAGCGGATATCTCCATAGCCTTTTTCCAGACAGCCTACCATGGCAAAACGGCCTTTCACCCCTTTCATAGGCTCTTCTTTGATCATACCGCCTTCATCCATAAGGAAACGCAGCTGTACCTCATGATTCTGAAGCCATTTTACGGTAAGAGAGGCACCTTCTCCTCCGATCTCCTCCGTACAGCTGCTGGCAAGATATACGTCGCATTCCGGTACATATCCTTTGCCAATCAGCTCCTCTGCTGCCTGAAGAAAACAGAAAAGACTGCCCTTGGTATCCACGGTTCCTCTTCCCCAGACAGCTCCGTCGATGATCTCCCCGCCAAAAGGATCGTGTTCCCACTGTCCGTTTGCCTCCACAACATCCTGATGGCTCATAAAAAGAATGGGTTTTCCATTCCCTTTTCCGTTCCATTTGAACAGAAGGCTGCCATTAAATTCATACTTTTCACAGGTTTTGTGTATATTTGGAAAAAGCTGCTCCAAAACCTCATGAAATCGGTAAAACTTGCTGAGATCCTGGGAAAAACTGCTGGAAATTGTCTCACAACGGATCATTTTTCCAAGCTTTTCCCCGTAAAACAGTTCTCTTTCATTTGATTGTATGTTTTCTTTTTTGCTCATTTTGTTATTCTCCTTGCTTAAAGCATGTTCCTTGTCCACAAAATAAAAATTGTGGAAAGCAAAGGGCATTATTTCTTATTAGTTTACCATATCTTGGCACAAAAAAACAGAGTTTGCTGCCTGGTATCACCCGGACTGCAGACTCTGTTTTTTGTTTGCAGAAATAATGCTGTACTGTTATTTTTTCAGATATTCAAAATAAGCAAATAGACCTTCTGCCATTACCGGATCGATTACCGGAAGACCGGTAGCTTCCTCCAGCTCCTTTGCGATTCCGATGGTTGCCATCCCGGTACATGCAAGTGCAAGAACCTGTGCTCCCTGTTCTTTTAATTTACATGCCATGTCTACTGCGCTCTGCCGGCCTTCCGGCGTCATAAGATCAAGAGTGCTGTCAACTCCATCCGGTTTTCCCAGGATCATCTGATCCGGGATCATTCGTACATATGCTTTCGGGGCATAGTCGGTGATTCCAAGAACTCCGATTTTTTCTCCATATTTGAGAGCAAGAGCTACAGTGGTCTCTCCTCCTCCTGTAACTGGTATACCAGGAAGAGCTTCTCGTATCTCCTCCACGCCGGGATCGTCTGCACAGCTGACAATGATCATATCCGCATCTTTAAAACTTTTGGCAGTTTCCACGATCTTTGGTACTGCAATTTCTCCAAGTTCCGGAGTATGGATTCCTTCATACTGATCCGGAATACATTTTGTTTCGATCTGCAGCTGAGGAAAATAAGATTTCAGCTGCCTTTCATGTGCAAGCAGTACATCTTCATTTTCTGTAGTCAGTACTCTGATCAGACCGATTTTAAATTTCTTCTCCAAAAAAGCCACCTCTCTTTATACGAGGAACACCCCATCCTCGATTACTTTTACATCGTCCAGATATAAGGTAGGACGGAGGATAATGCCGTCCATATGGCACTCTGCCTTGTTTACTCCGCCAAAGGAAGTATTGGTTCCAAATGCGATGTGCACTGTTCCATATACTTTTTCATCTTCCAGGATAATTCCGTTTAATACAGCCGCTTCATTTGTTCCGATACCCAGCTCACAGAGTGTTCCGTTTGTTTCATTTTTCAGGAGAACATCCAGATTTTCGCTTTTTTCTCCTGTTACAGAACGGAGCTTTCCGCCGGAGATTACCATATGAAGAGGGCTGTCCAGCTTTCCGATACCTACCATGGAACCGTCTACGATCATTTCCCCCTCGGAACCATCCTCCAGAGGTGCAATATAAGCCTCTCCGGAAGGAAGATTTCCGCATTTTCCCGGTTCCCGGTATACTCCCGGACTTGGAACACCGTCTCTTCCATTTATATTGATGGTCAGAACATGCCCATCCTTTTCAATTTTTGCCACAGAAGCCTTTGAGAGCATTTCTGTAACCACAGCCGTCAGTTTTTCTACCTTGGAATAATCTGCTGTCATTGCTCCCTGAGAAAACATTTCCTCTGTGATACCGGGCATGGTAGCCACCCTTGTCCCGGCTTTGGCTGCCTCTATTCTGGCATTGGTATGAGTCAGAGACTGAGCAGTAGGCGCGATCACCACATCTGCGCTTTTCATGGCTGCTGCCACTGCCTTTGGAGGCTCCTGTCCGCTGAGTTCTCTCTCATTCATTACCATAAGAAGCCTTTCGCAGCCCAGATTTCCTGCCGCCTCATAAATTGCTTCTCCAATTTCTTTTCTGGTATTATCGGTTACGATAAGTACCTCTTCTCCCTTTTTTACTGCCAGGCAGGAGGAAAGAACCCCTTCCGCTGTCTTTACTAACTGATTCATTTTCTTTGCTCCTTTTTACGCATATCTCTTACAGATCCGTAAGTTCAGAAACTACACGGGCAAGAAGTGTTCTTGGGAGAACTACTTTTTTTCCGGTTTTTTCTGCAAACATACGCTTCATTTCCTGTGTATACCCAATACAGTCCAGGACGATAAGATCACCGTCCATGTTTTTCACCTGTTCTGCGGCCTCCTCCAGAGCATCCCATTCTCCATAGGGAGAAGCTGCCACAGCTTTTACCTGATCTACATATTTTCTCCATTTTTCTTCACACTGCGCGGTCTGCAAAGGTGATGGAGTCATACAGATGATGCTGGATTTTTTTGTCATCAGGGGCACCAGTCTGTTCAGAAGCTCGCAGGGATAGATCAATGGAATATTTTTTGCAGAAAGAGTTTCCGGAAAGCTTCCGGTGCAGAACATCATCACTAAAGCACAGCCTTCTTCTTCCATTTTGGTAATGGCATCCTGAAGTCTGGGAAGAATATGACGTTCTGCAAAGGTTACAGAGCTTCCGTCTGTAAGCCTTGACACCAGAACATAATCTTCCGGTCCCGGTGCAAAGGCTTCGATCTCTTCTCTGGTGAGGCCGTCCAGCCCTCCGGCCTGCACCAGCTCCAGAGAATCGTCAAAAAGTCCCATAATATCTTTTGTCACATCCACTCTGGGAGACTGTCCGATGGTAACTGCTCCGATTTTCATAAGAACTCCTCCTTATTCGTTTCCAAGAGTCTGGAAATGCTTCAGATCTCCATAAAGTTTAATCAGTCGCGCATATTCCTCTTCATCATAGAATTTACACTGTCCTTTTCCAAATGCCTTTGCAACTTCAAGCATAAAGCGTGCCGCCTCTTCTACATCTGAAGCATGGGTAGCTCCTGTAGCACATCCCGGTACCATGGTTTCTGCTGTGATCGCCACACCTACTACCGGTGCGTTGGTTGCGGTGCATGGCTGAAGAACACTGTTGATATGATGTACATCATTTCCATATGGTGTGATATCCTGCAGAGCCAGCGGGAACACATAAGGAAGTTTTCCGGTTGTGATCTGCATAAGATCCAGAAGATCCTCAGAGGTTCTTAAAATATAGCCTTCTTTTACAGTTGGAGAAATAGCAAATCCTCTTGTGTTGATCACACGGTTGCCTTTGGTTGTATCAACAGACAGGATGGCATCCAGCTCAGGGGAAACCTCTTCTCTGTTTACCTGAGACATTTCCACCGGAGATCCCATAAACGGAACAGGATCATGAGGTGCAGTGGGTGCATCCGGGCAGATATGTGTGGAAATAAATACATCACCTTCCAGGAAATCTCCTTTGTTCTGCATATCAAGAAGCTTTGCTGCAAGAGCAACTGCACAGAGAGCACCATCACCGTCAGAAACAAAACCGATTCTTTCCGGACGCGCACCGATACCGCCAAGACGTCCGAGAAGTCCGATGGTAGGCGCATCTCCGCCGTTCATCTTTCCTCTGGTACCCGGGATACGCACTTTCAGCATATCGGTGCTTCCCTTTGGACCGACCAGCTCATAAACTTCAATATTTGCATCCGGTTTGATCCCAAGAAGATATTCCTTTACCTTTTCTCCAGTTACATAGGTGCTGTCAAGCACTTCGTAAGCATCAATAATGTGTTTCATTAACATAAGTATGTCCTCCTTTATTTATTAAGATAGCTGATCAGTTCTTTTTTTATTACGTCTTCAGTGGCTTTCAGAAGTTCCGGTGCATACATTGCAGGGGAAAGCTTCAGATTCTTTTTCTCCGTAGCTATTACGTAAACCTCAAGACCTTCTTCCATCATGGCAGTTGTCACCGGCTCGCCGGTTTCGGCATTGATTGTCATGATCAGATCCGGGAAGGTTGCCAGACGGACACCGTCTTTTTCCGCTGTTGCGTATTCATTCCAGAAAGTAAGCTCACATCCGTCTACTGTTGCATAGCCCACATCAAAACCACCTGTGGTCTCAATGGAGAAATTTTCCACTTTTCCTTTTGCAAGAACCTGTCCATTAAAGAAAGAGCATAACTGCCGGATTCCCTCTTCTACAGAAACTTCCAGCCCTTTCAAAAATGCTTTTCCGGTTTCAATGGCAAATTGTACGCCTCCCGGAGCTCCGTTTTCTTTTGCATAGGAAACTTTTACCGGATTTCTGGCTACTGCGACCAGTCCGCCGGCCTCAATAGAGGCCAGACGTACCAGCTTGGATGTATGCTCAATACTTCCTTCGAAGAAACATTCTACATGATCTCCTATATCAGGATTCCCTCCTACACAGGCCTGGACTGTTTTGTAATCTTTTACTTTATGAAGATTCATACTGCCCATGACCCCTGTAGGATGGGCACGTCCGTTACAGGGAACATCAACAACAGGAAGACCAAGGATCGCAGCCTGAAGCCATCCGTTCACTGTAGCTTCTCCGCCCTGCTCATTGGTAATGATTCCTGCAATAGGGAAATCGCAGTTTTTCTGAAGGATTTCTACTGTCCTTGCCAGATCTCTCGGTGTCATAAACTGGTTTTCTGCGTTTGGAGCACCTACCAGTGACGCTGTCAGTACAATGTCATCATCCTTGAGATCCTCTGGCTGTATCAGTCTCAGATCTGTATACTGAACGGCAAGCTCTGCATATTTTCTTCCTTTTTTTGCGTCTCCGCCGCCACCGCCTCCAAGGATTGTTCCGCCGCAAAGAGCAGCGTCAAGAAGATCCTTCGTCAGTCGGATCCCTTTATTTTTCAATTTATCCACGCTTCTTTCATTTTATTTATAGTCGTTATTTTTTCTTGCCAAGAGACAGCGTTGCGGTAAAGAAACTGTACAATGCCGCACCTGCAAGAGAACCTGCACCCAGGATATTCAGTGTCTGCTCATTTTCTTTATTGCGTCTTACAAGGACATATCTGATAAGAAGAGCAATCAGGATGGTAAGTCCGTTAATTGTGGAGCCTACCAGAAGACCAGTTGCAAAGAGAATACCGATTTGTCTGGATCCTCCAAGGAGCTGGATGATCGCACCCGGGATTGCCCAGATGATCAGCCATTTTGCCACACCTGCACCTGCACCTGCTTCAATGGTTGCTGCAAATGTAGCATCAACCGGGGCGAAAAGACCCTGGTCAAAATATTTATTTGCCATAATGGCAACCAGTACAAATGCCACTACAAATCCGATCATCTCAGAATAATACTGCTGCTTTCTTCCTTCCATTTCCAGTTCGCTGTCCTGTCCGCAGCCACGAAGGATATAACCACATTTCAGGTCGTAAGCCATATCAGAGAATGCCGGTCCGGTTGCTGAAGTATAAGCTACCAGGATTCCAAGAGGGATTGCCGGGAAACCGATGAGCATACCTACGATCAGGAAAATAAGTGCTGTTGCAAACCCCGGAAACCAGCCGGAATACATTGCAGAAATACCAACGATCAGTTCAGAAGCAATGGCTGCAAAAGCAGAGAAGATCACCCAGATGATAAGCTGGAAGAAATTCATTTCAGACCAGATACCTGTAATCACTGCAAGAAGCACTGCTACTACAAGATATGCCACGTAACCGCCGCCAAGAGCTTTTTTCATATTAGCCATACTTGAGGAGAATTTGCTTGCCGCACTGTCTCCATCGCTTTTTTTGAACAGCATACGTCCGCACTGTACAAGGGAAATAATACCTGCTCCGATCATGATACCATGAGGCATGTACTGGAACATCTGCTTTGACATAAGGTCAGCGCCTTCTCCAAAAAGATCGGTGATGATCGGAAAGCTCTGATTAAAGATATTGATGATAAATCCGTTTGCCTTGATAATACCGATTACAATACTTCCAACACCAAGAGCAGTCATAGCTGCAAAATCACCGAACCAGGAAACACCCAGAAGATCTGTAGGTATACCGATTATCTTACCGCCTATACCGATTGCCATACCCACTAAAAGAAGCAGAGCTTTTTTGCCCTTTTCTACAACAGCAAGGATAGACTGTGCAGATGCCACACCCGGAGGCCATGCGCCCTCTGCCGGAAACATTTCTGAATCAAAGGTTTTGTAAAGAATGGTTGCAGCAATGACAGTTGACAGGAAAGAACCGATCAGCATCGGAAACATCAGCTCAGGATTTCCCATGATCACCGGTACACCAATAGGCAGCAGAAAACAGTTTGCTGCGGAAAAGGTTGCACCGGAAATTGTAGTCTGGATCAGGTTCTGGCAATGGATACTCTGATATTTTTTCAGGACTGCAATAGGAATACGTGAAATAATGATAGCGAATAATGCACCTACAATGGACGTATTAGGAGCCACGCCGGTACGTACGATCAGTTCAAGACCAATGATCGCACCAAGTATACTCATCACAATGTTAAGGATCAGTATATGCGGTGCATATGCTTTGGGATGATCTGCCGCATGAATATGAAGCTGCGTGTAATCTTTGTTTGTGTTGTTACTCATGTTGTTCATTCCTCCTTGGTATAAAAATAGCCGATGCAGGCTCGCCCACATCGGCTTCACGCTTCTTGTAATGAGATAATATCACTTTAAATTAATAAAGTCATTGTTTTTTTGGTCTCTTTTTTTGCATCAATATTGTGCATTATGCACATCTGAATATTATCTATACTTGTTTTCTTGTGCGTATTTCTGATCAATATTTGATTTTTCTGTATTTGTTTAATTTTATTGCATATATGCCCGTAATCTGCAGGCGAATTCCAACTGTTGGAGTGCATCCATATCATCCAGGTCAATATTCAGTATCTCTTCGATCTTGTGGATGCGGTGTGCCATGGTGTTTCTGTGGAGAAAAAGCGCCTCTGCTGCCAGCTTTCGAGAGCCATGTTTTTTAGCAAGCATATCTATGGTTTCTACAAGTGCGCTTTCATGAGCCCTGTCGTATTCTTCCAGAATTCCCAGCTTCCTCTGCACAAAACTTTTTGTTTCTTCTCTCTGGGCTGTGTGCAGGAGAATCCGTTCATACTGCAGATCCTGCAAAAACACGATTTCTTTTTTCTCTTTTTTGATTTCCCGGATCTGAAAACTCTCTGTTACAGCCTCATACACCGCAGGAATATCCAGATAATCAACGATTTCATCACTGAGAACTACAAAGCAGCAGCTGTTGTTTAATTCTCTTGTTTTTTCGGCAAATTCCTGAGAAATCTTTAATAAAAGCTCTCTGGGTACATCTGCATCTATAATACAAAAACAGGATTTTTTTCTGGTAACGACTACTCCATGAAGATAATGACAATCCAATATCCGTCCCATTTCCCGGATCTGTCCTTCCCTTTTCATCTCCAGCAGTGTAGAATTACGACCTTTATCTTCCAACTGAATCGTAATGATCCTAACCGGAGGCGATGGCCAGTGAAGAGCAAGACACCGATGCTCTGCTTCTTCCTCCTGAGTGATCTTTCCGGTAAGGAGTTCCAGAAAAAGACGATGATCCTGCTCCAGCTTACTTTGCCGTCCGATCCGATATCTGGTGTCCATCTGTATCTGATTTTTTGCCTCAACGATCGCCACCATTACCGGGAAAACCAGATCCTGAAATCCTGCATTGTTATTCAGGAAAAATAACGGAAGAGCCAGTTCGTCGGCCAGCTGCAGCGCCTCTTTCGGAAAGGTATCAAAAAATCTTGTTTTTATGGCCAGTGCAGAAGCATTGGCTTCATTCATGGTGCGGATCAAATTCAGGAGTGCTTCTTTATCATTCCGGATAGCATAGCCTGTTGTGATTATCAAAAGATGTTCTCTCAGCCATTCCTTTACATTTGGCTGTTCCATCATGTCGTAAGCCACTACTTTACGCATAATCCCCTTTTTTCCTGCTACCAGGGTGGCACTTCCGTTGCTCCATATTTTTTCAATGTCTTTTACATAAAGATCCATAAAAGAATCCCCTTCTCTTTTTTAATTCATCCTGTACAGAACCTTTTAATCCGATGCCAGGACAGTCCGGTGTACTTTTTTTCTTACAATAAGGAAGCAGCCCACCTGAAGGATGATGGTTGCGATCCAGGATGCCGGATAGGAAATAAAAAGAACTTCCAGGCTTCTGTGTGCAGGAAAGATCATAAAGATCCAGATAACTCTCATACCTACGGTTCCGATCACAGAAAGGATCATAGGCACTGCAGAATGTCCCATACCACGCAGAGCCCCGGGGAAAAGATCCATTATGCCGCAGAAGAAATAGGGAACGGTAGTAAAAGATAGGATTTCCATACCACAGCGTATTACCTCTGCCTCATCTGTATAGATCTTAAGTAGCTCTGGTCCGAAAATATAAGCACCGCAGCCCAGAGTCAGGGATACACCTACGGTAAGGATCATACAATGAATAAGAACTTTATCCATTCTTTTTAATTTTCCTACGCCATAATTCTGGCTGGTAAAACTCATACACGCCTGCGTAACAGAATTTGCCGCTGCATAAAGAAAACCAAAAATATTGTTGGCTGCAGTATAGCCTGCCATTGCCACAGAACCAAAGGAATTGACCGAGGACTGAAGCAGTGCGTTGGAAAAATTAATCACTGTGCTCTGCAGACCTGCCGGAATTCCTACCTGAAAGATTTGTTTCAGATAAACCCACTTCAGAGTCAGCCGGGAAAAACGAAGCTGATAGCTTCCTTCTGACCGATAAAGACAACGCAGTACCAGTACACAGGAAATCATTTGAGCTGCAACTGTTGCAATCGCGACTCCGGCTACATCCAGATGAAAGCAGATTACAAGGATCATATTCAGAACTGCATTGATCACTCCGGAAATGATCAGAAAAAGTAGCGGACGTTTTGTATCTCCTACAGAACGAAGGATAGCTGCTCCATAATTGTACAGCATAAAAAACGGCATTCCCATAAAGTAGATGCGCATATAGAGTACAGACTGCCCGATCACGTCTGCAGGAGTCCCCATAAGCTCCAGCGCGCTTCTGGCAAATCCCAGTCCTACAAGAGCCATCAGGATTCCGCTTATGAGAGCCAATGCGATGGAGGTATGTACGGTTTCAGACATTTCCTTTGTTCTTCCCGAGGCATAAAACCGGGCACTGAGTACATTTGCTCCCAGAGAAATCCCAATAAACAGATTGGTAAATACGTTGATCAATGCTGTAGTAGAGCCTACTGCCGCAAGGGCAAGGCTTCCGCTGAACTTTCCCACCACCACGATATCCACTGCATTAAACATCAGCTGCAGGATGCCGGACAACATTAATGGAATAGAAAACGAGATCAGCTTGGGCATAATAGGCCCACTGCACATATCAATCTCGTATTTGTTCTTTTTCAATTTTCTTCTCCTCTTTCCTTTTTTCGTATTTTAATTTCTGGAATGATCGATTATTCGGACAGGCTTCCCAGATAATAAAAACCTTTACATTCTTCCAGTTTTACCTTTACATAGGTTCCAAGAAGGCTTTCATCTGCCGGGAAATGAACCAGAAGGTTATACTGAGTTCTTCCTGTGAAAATACCTTTTTCTTTACTCTCCTCTTCTACAAGGACCTCCTGTACAGTTCCTTCAAAACGGGAAGAACGGATACGTCCCTGTTCCTGAACAAGAGTCAGAAGACGGTTAAAACGATCTTTTACCACATCCTCGGGTACCTGATCTTCTTTGGCAGCCGCAGGAGTACCTGTTCTCTTAGAATAGATAAAGGTAAATGCCGTGTCATATCCTGCCTGTCTGACAACATCCAGTGTTTCCTGGAAATCTTCTTCTGTTTCTCCCGGGAAGCCTACGATAATATCTGTAGTCAGGGAAATATCCGGAATGGCTGTGCGGATATTTTCCACAAGATTCAGATATTTCTCTTTATCATAGCGTCTGTTCATTTCTTTCAGGATACGGCTACTTCCGGACTGAAGAGGAAGGTGAAGATGATGACAGATTTTTTTACTTTTTGCCATTACCTCGATCAGTTCATCTGAAAGATCCTTGGGATGAGAAGTCATGAAACGGATCCGTCTTAATCCTTCAATATCCTCCAGCATAGTTAAAAGCTGTGCAAAGGTCACAGGAGTCTCCAGTGTCTTGCCATAGGAGTTTACATTCTGACCAAGGAGCATGACTTCTGATACACCGTCAGCTACAAGATTTTTGATCTCTTTTATGATTGCCTCGGGTTTACGGCTTCTTTCTCTTCCCCTTACATAAGGAACGATACAGTAACTGCAGAAATTATTGCATCCAAACATAATGTTTACACCAGATTTAAAGGTATAATTTCGTTCCGTGGGGAGATCCTCCACAATCTGGTCAGTGCCTTCCCAGATATCGATAAGCTGCATATCTGAAAGAAGCATTTCATAAAACAATTCCGCAAATTTAAAAATATTATGTGTGCCAAATACCAGATTTACAAAGGAATATGTTTTTTTAATCTTTTCTACCACATGTGCTTCCTGCATCATACATCCAAAAAGAATGATTTTCATATCCGGATTTTTATCTTTCAGACTGTGCAGATGCCCAAGACGTCCGTAAACCTTCAGGTTTGCGTTTTCCCGGACAGTACAGGTATTATAAATGACTACATCTGCTTCTTCATTTTCCTGACGGACATAGCCGATCTCATCCATGATACCGGCCACTGCTTCTGACTGCTTCTCATTCATCTGGCATCCAAAGGTTGTAAGACAATAGGTCAGAGGACGGCCAAGTGTCTTGATCTTCTGTTCTGTCAGAGCTTTTGCTAACTGGATAAAGGACTGCTGACGGGCAGTCTCTTCCTGGCTTGATGGGATATTTTTTTCGTTTATCATAAATGTATAACTCCTTATCTGTTCTTTTTCAACCTTATATGATACAGGAAAAAATTGATACTGTCAAAACTTATTCTTCATCCTTCCTCCATAGAAAAAATATATTCCAGAGGAACGGTGTGCAGTTGAAAATAAGCCTGTTTAAATCCATTTGAAAGCTTTGCTTTCTCTGTATCCCGATCTTCGTATAAAAATGGAAGTTCAATACGAAAAGAGGGCTGTTTTATTACTTCTGCAAAAAATCTTTCCGGTGAACCTTCTCCTGCGCTTTCATTTCTGCCGGGATTTCTGTTTAGAGTAAAACGCTCTGTCCGAAATCCTGATTCTTTTTGATAGTGTCTGGCAAATCTTGTACTTTTCTGATTTGCAGCAAAAGACTGAGGCTGGCGATAATACAGGATACGTTTTCCTGCCTGACAAAAAGAAAGAAATCCTCTTCCCTGATATTCCTGAAGAATCCTGATCAGTGCTTTTGTCTCATTTTCACTTGCTGGTTCATGTGCGATCCGATATCGCCGGTAATAACTGGTGGGAAAGTTTTTCTGGATATTCATACCTCGGGCGTTACAGAAATATTCTTTGCAGGGAGTTTCCTGCATGCGCAGCATCTGGCGGTAAATTGGATTTCGTATTACAAAATAATCTTTTTCATAGATTTCATAACCATCCGGATTTAATATTGGGATAAAACACAGCTTCCAGTGAGACAGCAGATCTTTTACATCATAGATATTTTCTAATTTCCATCCGCATTCCCAGGCGCGGCAATATTCCTGTACCATCAAAAGAAGACAGGAAGGCATAAGCCTGTCCGTTCCGTTGATCCCACTGACACAAAATATAACTTCTGTTCCTTCACCCATTTCCAACATGGGAATCATTCTTTCATCGTGACTGTTTCCAATCACTCGAAACTGTGTGATCGGGTGGTATCTCTGCGCTGTCTCCCAAAGTGTATAGTAAATCTGCTCATAGGTGAAATCCCCTGTTTCTGTCATGTTTTCCCCAACCCTTCTTTTTATTAGAAATATCAGACAAATATCCTGATACCAGGATAAATATATGAAAAGAGACAGGCTTTTATACCTGTCTCTTATATTCATTAATCTGCCAGAAGGGCATCTGTCAGATTTCTTCTTTTTTACGTTTTCTTACGATCACATAACCGCCGGCAAGAAGAGAAAGAGCTGCAAGCGCGCTCATAGAACCAAGCGGAGTGTTATCAGCAGTATCTGCCGGGTTTCTTTCAGAAGAACCGGTATCCTGTGAAGATGGAGCTTCCGTTGGAGTGAGATCTGCAACGGAGCCGGCTCCGGTGCCGTCATAGTTCAGGCCATCATCCGGATGCTCATTGTTGTATTCATCAATATAAGCATTCCATTCTTCATCGGTAATTTCCGCAGAACTGAAAGAAGTCTTCATATATTCTACAACATCTGTATCTACCCATTCTTTACCATTATAGGTCTGTTTCCTGAAGAAAACATACAGAGGATAAGTTGCTGCTTCGCGGATTCCCTTTTCCTGAGAGCCAATTCTCCAGGAGTTGTTTTTGGTGCCATTTACAGACATGGACCAGTAAAGAGGAATCCATCTTTCATCATTGCTGACAGGATCCTTATCATTCTGACCGGCTCCTACAACCTGGAAATCATAAAATTTACGCGGGAAGAACTTCAGCGGATTTTCCAGTCCGGTAATCTTGCTCTCTGTTACCTGATATTTTCTTGGGGCACGGGTAGTTACAGTCGGTGTAACCGGAGCCGCAGGACGGCTGTTATTGTTCAGCTTCAGAACCCGGAGCTGAGCAGAGCCTGTGGTAGGTTTTGCAGCTACTACCAGCCATGTTTCTTTTTCCGGAATTTTTTCTGCCTTTACGGTAAATTTCGTATTTGCTTTTGCTTCATTCTTGGCATTGTTTGCATTATACTGTCTCTTAATGTCTTCTGCAGAGGTACCTGCATCTACAAAATAATAATACCATTTACAGTCCTTTGTAGTTGACATTACAGCTGTGGCAGTATTATGATCTACCCACTTCAGTGTTTTGCTCTGATATGTGAGGAAAGAAGGGCTTGTAGTAGGGGTAGGTGTCGGTGTTGTAACAGTCTGCTCCTGTTTTAAAACTGCAGTCAGCCCATCTGTGCCAAGTATAATACTGTAATCTTCTGTATCATATGAAAACTGTTCTGCTGCTGCTTTAAATTCATCAGCAGATACCGGAGTTCCATCGGCTTTGCTTCCTGCTTTTGCAACTACTTTCTGATCTGCCGCTGCAGAAGCGGTCAGTGAAATAGAAGAATTGGTCAGTGCATCTGTTACTACAGCAGCTGCCTCTCCATCCAGATAAAGGTTTGCACCTGTATTGTCTTTGATGGACACAGTTCCCTGTACGGCAATATCTGCATTGCTGTATACAGCTCCCTTTGTACCGCTGTTTCCTGTAATGGTACCGCCTTTAAGAACAACACTTCCACCCTTGCTGTCAATAGCTGCTCCTTCAGCAGAGGTAGTGTTTCCGGAAAGGATAACACCATCGGAAATACCAAAGCTTCCTTCGTTTTCAACCCTGACAAGAGCGCCGGAAGAAAGTTCTGCTCCACCGGATCTGTTTTCACCGCTCAGAGTAAGTCTGCCGCCGTTTTCTGCAGAAAGCTGAAGTTCACTGTCTTTTCCTGTTACTACAAACATATCTCCGTCCAGATCCTTATTGGGATCCTGAGGGTCGATTCTTCCAATGGATACGTCTGCTGCTGCTACGATATTGATTTTTCCGTTTTCAATCCGAACTGTTTCAGAAAGAGAAAACTGTTTGGTTATTTCTACAACTACTGCTTTGGATTTATCATGGTCGTCTGCCTGATAATATTCCAGTGCAGCGTTTACTGCATCCTGAAGAGTTGCATAATAAACCGGTTTTACGGATCCATCAGCCTGGATCAGGTTCACAGATACCCCCATATCAGTCTCAACAGGACCACCCGGTATCGGTGTCGCAGAAGGCTCCGGTGTTACGGTAGCCTCTGGTGTTACGGTGGTTTCTGGTACAGGCTGTGCATCACCATTTGGCTCAGCAGGAGTTTCGGTTGGCTCAGCCGGTGTCTCTGTGGGAACATCCGGAGTTACGGTTGGTTCTGCCGGTGTTTCCGTAGGAGTATCTGGAGTTTCGGTTGGTTCAGACGGTGCTTCTGTTGACGCATCTGGTGTTTCAGCAGGTTCAGACGGTGCCTCCGAAGCAGCTGATTCGTTGTCTATTGTTTCTGCTGCAGTCTGTACACTGTCCTGCTGAGCAGCAAAAGCAGTGCCGGGAACAGAACCTGCAGCAACTACACCTGCTAAGATAACTGCATATAATTGTTTTTTTCTCATTAAGTCCTCCCATAGCATATTATGCCATTACGATTTCAGTGATCAAGTACTGTTAATTATTATAAGCATAAGTAAATCAAAAGTCAAATTTCACAATAAATTTCTGTCCTGAAATCTTTTACTGACGGATCTGTCCGTTTCCATAAATGATATATTTGGTCGTGGTCAGAGCAAGGAGTCCCATAGGCCCTCTGGCGTGAAGCTTCTGGGTACTGATACCAATCTCTGCCCCGTAGCCGAATTCAAATCCGTCTGTAAATCGTGTAGAAGCGTTTACATATACAGCTGCTGCGTCTACCTGATCCAGAAATTTCTGTGCGTGTGTATAATTTTCTGTAATGATCGCCTCAGAATGGCCTGTATTATACTGATTGATATGTGCAATGGCTTCCTCTACAGAATACACTACCTTGATGGAAAGTATGTAATCCAGATATTCCGTTCCCCAGTCCTCCTGCACAGCCGGAACGGCACCCGGCATAAACGGAATAGCTTTTTCATCTGCACGGAGTTCTACATTTTTTTCCTGAAGTCTCCTGGCAAGAACAGGAAGAATTTCTTCTTTAACGCTGTCGTGGACAAGAAGAGATTCGCATGCATTACATACGCCCACTCTCTGTGCCTTTGCATTCAGTATGATATCGGCTGCCATGTTAAGATCCGCTGTTTCATCCACATAAATATGGCAGTTGCCGGTTCCGGTTTCGATTACCGGGATCGTACTCTGATTTACCACAGCTTTAATAAGACCTTTTCCGCCACGAGGGATCAGTACGTCTACATACTGGTTCATTTTCATAAATTCACCAGCAGTTTCTCTGGATGTATCTGTAATAAGCTGAATGGCATCTTCTGTGACACCCTGTTCCTTTAGTGTTTCCCGAATGCATTCCACAATAGCCTGGTTGGAGTGGATCGCATCACTTCCTCCTTTTAAGATCACAACATTTCCTGTTTTAAAGCAAAGACCGAAAGCATCGGCAGTTACATTGGGGCGTGCCTCATAAATAATGCCAATAACACCAAGGGGCACTCTTTTTTGTCCGATCAGAAGTCCGTTTGGGCGTTTTTTCATACCGGTAACCTCTCCTATCGGATCTTCCAGGCCTACAAGCTGGCGAAGTCCTTCTGCCATGCCTTCAATACGTTCTTTTGTCAGAAGCAATCTGTCTACCAGTCCTTCCGGCATATGATTTGCCCTTCCGTTACTGACATCTGTCTCGTTTGCTTTCAGAAGTGTTTCTGAACATGCAACAAGATGGTCTGCCACAGCTGAAAGAACCTGATTTTTTTTATTTGTGGAAATAGTGCGCAGACTGTCTTCTGCTGCTTTGGCTTTTTTCCCTAGTTCGATAAGCATCTCGTTCATAAAATCCCTCCTGTATTTATATTCGTATACACTGTTTTTCTGTTACTATAATTTCCGGGGAAATGTCGGTAGGTTCTGTTGGAACTTCAGGAAGGATCTGAAATTCAAAAGCAGCTGCGATTCGTTTCAATGACGGATGCTTTTCCAGATATCTGTCGTAAAAACCTCCGCCGTATCCAACTCTGTGATTCTGTTTGTCAAAAGCCACTCCCGGCATGATCATCAAAGCGTCTTCCCATTCTGCAATCTCTCCTTGTGACGGCTCAGGAATCCCAAAATATCCTGGCTCCAGCTGAGAGAAATCTGTCAGTTTATAAAAGATCATATCTTTTCCGTCTACCTTGGGGACTGCAACCTCTTTGCCTGCTTTCCAGGCTTCCTGGATCAGAAATCCTGTCATAACCTCATGATTGTAATCGGCATATACCAGGATCTGTCTGGCCTCCTGAAATTCAGTAAGCGAGATCAGCCGCTCTGTAAGCTGTCGGCTCCACTGCTCTACTTCCTGGTCACTGCAGGCTTTTCTTGCCGAAAAAATCTGTTTTCTAATGAGTTTTTTTGCTTCCATACTTTTCACCCAGATTTGTGATACTTCCGTCTTCTTCTTTGATATTAATATTATCCAGCTGGTTTCTCAGATTCATACGGATCGTAGCAATATATTCCTTTCTGAGAGCATCTCTCTCTTTTTTTTCTTCTTCTGTAAGTCCGACACTTTTAGCCTTATGCGCCAGAGTATTGATACGGTCAATTTTGATATTATCCATTTTTATTCCTCTTTCTTCTGAATTTTATAAAAGTTTCTCGATATAATCAATAAGATAAAACTCTTCTTTCTGATTTCCTACAAAAAGTGTTCCGTAATTTCTGCCGTGCATGATCTTATGAATCACATGGAAGTCTTTTCCGTTGGCGATGACCATGTCCGCTCCTGCTGCAGTAGCAATCTCAGCGGCTGTAAGCTTAGTTGCCATTCCTCCCGTTCCAACCTTGCTTCCGGGACCTTTTCCCATGCTTTTCAGTTTTTCATCCAGTGTTTCTACGGTATCGATAAATCTGGCATTCGGATTTGTATTTGGATCATCAGTAAACAGTCCGTCAATATCCGAAAGCAAAATGAGAAGATCCGCCCCTATCAGTGCTGCGATAACTGCAGAAAGGGTATCGTTATCACCAAAAGAGTCCAGAGCCTCAAGCTCGTAGCTGGAAATAGAGTCATTTTCATTTACAACCGGAATCGTGTTCATTGCCAGAAGTTCTTCAAAAGTATTTCTTGCATGCATTCGGTTCAGATTATTGACCATAGTGTTTTTTGTCATAAGGATCTGAGCTGCCATTTGATTATACTCGGCAAAAAGCTTCTGATAAATCATCATTAATCGAGCCTGTCCTACTGCAGAGCATGCCTGTTTCACCTTCAGTTCTTTTGGTTTCCCTTCCAGCCCCAGTGCCGCAGATCCTACAGCTACGGCACCGGAGGTAACAAGTACTACGTCTTTTCCCTGATTGTGAAGGTCACTGAGTTCTCTGACCAGTACTTCCAGTTTGCGAAGATCCAGTCGTCCTGTTTCTTTGTGGATCAAAGAGGAAGATCCTACTTTGACTACTATTTTTTTCTTATCTTTCAGTAATTCTCGGTAATTCATAATTATCTGCTTCTCCAAATTCTAGTCGTTATTATCTGTTGATTCCAAGCACTTTCAGGGCCTGGGCCTGTTTTGCCTCCATCACAGCAGCTTCTTCCGGCTCCATATGGTCATATCCCAGAAGATGAAGCATGCTGTGGGCAAAAAGAAAACTAAATTCTCTTTCTGTACTGTGTCCGTATTCCTCAGCCTGGGAAAAAACTCTGTCTACAGAGATCATTACATCACCCAGGAGCAGTTCGTCTGTATCCAGATCAAAATATTCATCCTGATCTTCTACTACAGAGTAATCTGCAGGAGTTTCAAAGGGAATCATTGGAAATGAGAGTACATCTGTAGGGGCGTTGATGCTGCGGAATTCCGCATTGACACGCTTGATCTCTTCGTTATCTGTGATCACCAGATTTACAGATGCTTCATAAGGACAGTTTTCACTGTCAAGAATCTGCTGCGCCACTTTATTGGCAAGTGCTGTATAGTCAATATCGAGCTGTCGCTCTGTTTCATAATCTATCTGGATAGTCATAAGCTTCTCCTAACTGCGGCGTGGTGCACGTGGCTTAGCCGGCTTTTGTTTTTTCTCATATTCATCATATGCCTGTACGATCTGCTGTACCAGAGGGTGACGGACTACGTCTTTGCTGGTAAGCTGGCAGAAACCGATATCATCAATTTTTTTCAGAACCTTCATGGCGACATCAAGTCCTGAAACGGCATCTCTCGGAAGGTCCTTCTGGGATGCATCTCCTGTGATGATAACTTTAGATCCAAAGCCGATACGGGTCAGGAACATTTTCATCTGTGCAGGTGTGGTATTCTGGGCTTCATCCAGAATGATAAATGCGTTGTCGAGGGTACGTCCTCTCATATAGGCAAGAGGTGCAACCTCGATCAGTCCACGTTCCATGTTTTTTGCAAAGCTGTCTGCTCCCATGATCTGGTATAACGCATCATAAAGAGGGCGGAGATAGGGATCTACTTTGCTCTGAAGATCTCCCGGAAGAAATCCAAGTTTCTCTCCTGCTTCTATGGCAGGCCTTGTAAGAATAATCCTGCTGACTTCTTCATTGCGAAAAGCCGTTACTGCCATAGCCATGGCAAGATAGGTTTTTCCGGTTCCCGCAGGTCCTACTCCGAAGACAATCATTTTTTTCCGGATCTGTTCTACGTACTCTTTTTGCCCAAGAGTCTTGGGCTTTATCGGTCTGCCCTGAATAGTATTACAAATAAAATCCTTGTCGATTTCCGTAAGTACCTGATTTCTTTGTTCCATTGCAAGTGCAAGGGCATAATTTACATTCTGTCTTGTAATGGTATTTCCTCTCTGAGCCAGAACAATCAGTTCCCCAATGAGTTTTTTTGCCTGGGAAGCACTTTGTTCTGTTCCAAGTATTTTCAGCATGCCATCTCTGGATATCAAAGTGACATTTAAAGTTCTTTCGATCAGTTTCAGATGTTCGTCGAACTGTCCGAATACATTTCCCTCCACATCGGCTGGAATTTCCAGATGAAGTTCGATAATACTGTTAGCCATTCTCAGTTGTCCTTTCCTTTGAAAGTTCCATCCTTTCCACTGGAACTTCCTTTCCGATTTTTTCAATGATCTCAAGAGTACCGCTGCTTATGCAGTTTTTGTGATCAACCTCTATTTTAACATTATTTGCAAAGATTTGAACCCCTTTTTCCATTAATTTTTTTTCATATTTTTGAAGAATACGAAAAGCTTCTGCTTTTGCCTCATCTTCTTTACGCAGTACGCTCTTTTTTTTATACTGTCTTAGTGTAACAGAACCAACAGAAAGCGGCAGTTCAAAATTTTCTGTAAAACGCAGGGGATGTTCTTCCGTCATACGTTTCCACCCCTTTTGGGGCTTTGCGCCCCATTCCAGATAAAGACTTCCTGCTTTGATAAATCCACCTTTCTTTTCTTTTTCAAAAAATATTTCTTTTTCATATTCCATAGGAAGTTCTGCATAATATGGAAGTTTTCTTTTTATATAAATATCCGCATCTGCATGAACATATTCATAACGAAAAACCTCCTGGGCGTCATTTTTTAGTTCTAATCTTCCAAGTACCAGGATATCGCCTTTTTTACAGGTATCTCCGATTTTCTTTAAAGGGACTCCGGACCGTGTGATCATTTTTACTATTTTGCCTTCCCCTTCCGCACATATACTGCATGGAACAGGCTCGCCTTCTGACCGGATAGTCTGATAATTTCCTTCTTTTACAGTGATGATTAATCTTGTCCCCTGGATTTTTGCAGAAACCCAGGCTGTTTCAGGATATCTTTCACGTATCTGCGATGCCACAGAACTGCAGTTTACCTGTTTTTTTGGGATTCCGTGAGATATTCCCTGTTTTTTCAGAAATTTCAGTATTTCCGGTGTAGTGTTGATTCTGTTTCCTTCAATATGTATATTCCAGATACGGCCTGATAAAACAAAAAGCAGGATTCCGCATAACAGGATTCCTGCAAAAAAGGCCTTTTTATTTTTACTATTGGCAAAAAAGAAAGGCAGTCCATGTTTTTCCAGAATATGGATCTGTACCTTTGTTTTTCTTCGTGCAGGTGCCAGAAGAAAAAAGTGTCTTGTAGAAAGGAAACAAGAATAACTTCCATCGGAAGCACCTGATAAATCCCATAGGATTATTCCGCGGGACATGCATAGATTCAGAAAGCGTTCTGTCTGACCTCCATGGATACGGATTTTTATAAAACCATTTAAATATGGAAGGAAACTCCTCATGCAAAACCTCCTAAATATCAGATATTATCCTGGAAATGCAGCCTGTTATCGTCATCTCTTCTGCAGTGTACCAGGGAATCTCCAGTCTTTGTCCCAGTATCGTCAGTTTACCAGAATAGGTGTTGATTATAATTTCCTCTTTTGTAAACTTTAATAAATTTCTGTAATTTTCCACTACAGCATGTTTATTACCGGTAAGTGTGACGATTGTCTCCCTGCAGGCAAGATCACGGGGAACTTCAAGAACTGTAACAAGATTTTCTCTGAACCTTTCTCTTTTTCTTCGAAAAAACAAAGCGCAAACCTCCCCGGCACAGAAAAAACCTTCGGCTTTTTTCTAAATTTATGCCGAAGGTCTTTTATTTATGCCTGACGAAATAGCACCATAGAAAACCAGAGAATAGTATTTCCTCCAAGATTGTATTCCATTTGTCTTTCTTCTACAATTTCCGAGGCCACCACTCCATGACTTTCCAAACAGGGATGCATTTTTTCCGGATGTCTGCAGGGCTTTCCCTCCAGATAGGAACATTTATCGCAGATATCACAGGATTCAGTGGAAAGTATAAAGATATCAAATCCTTCTTTTTTCAGAAAGGATGCAACCTCTTCCGTAAGCGCTTCATGCTCATGTCTGGTAGACAGCATTTCTTCCATATTCATTAGGTCTGACACTTCAGCTACACTGGAAAAGAAAATTGCTTTTTCATAAGAGTGGATTCTTTTTTCACATTCCAACAATGTACCTACTGCCGGAGGACACGCCCAGGTAGTACCAAAGCGTTCACATTCCTCTTTGCAGATTGTACGCACTCTTTCCCTTACCTGAATTCTGTCTGCATCCAGGAGACGGTATTCATATATTGGAAACTGGGAGATATACTCCTCAAATTTATCAATATCCAACTGTGCCCACATGGTTTTTCCTTTCATAAAAAATCAGTCCAAAATAATCAGGGCCATAAATACCAGATTCTCTTCTCCGGAATTTGTCATAGCATGACCTTTTCCGTCTGGAGTAAACGTCATATCTCCAGCCTGGACCATACGGAGTTCCCCATTATCGCTGTAAATTCCTTTTCCGGAAATAATATAATAAGTTTCACTTTCTCCGTGATGTTCATGAAATCCAAGAGAACAGCCTGGCTCCAGAGTAACCTCTGCATAAAGACGGCATTTTCCATTTAACTGCTCTTCATTCAGAATATGTTTGATAAGTACATGTCCCTCTCCGCCGCACATTTTCTCCACACGAGTTGTTTCCATATTTTTTGTCCTCCTTTATAATCTTATCCTGTAGTAATGATACAGGTTATTTATGGTAAGGTTCATTATTCAGTATCCGGTAGCCTCTGTAAATCTGTTCCAGAAGTATCATCTGCATCAGCTGGTGGGGAAACGTCATTCTGGAAAAACAAAGCTTGAAATCTGCACGTTTCAGAATCTGATCACTGAGCCCAAGGGATCCGCCGATAACAAAATCTATAGTACTTTTTCCCTGTACGCCCAACTGTCCAAGTTTCTCAGACAATTCCACAGAGTCCAGCATTTTTCCGTCCAGAGCAAGAGCGATAACATAATCCTGCTCACGGATATACTTCATCAGACGCTCTCCCTCTGTATTTTTTATTTGTTCATTCAGTGCATCGGATGCTTTGTCAGGAGTCTTTTCATCAGTCACCTGACAAAATGTCAGCTTACAATACCTGCTTAAACGTTTTGCATATTCCTGGATACCAGAAGTAAGATACTTTTCTTTTATTTTTCCGACAGACAAAATACGAATTTCCATTGTATTTGAAAATTTCTCCTTTTTTCTTCATTTAAAGACTTTCTTCAATATAATTCTGGAATTCCTCCATCGACATAAGAACCTTTCTGGGTTTCGTTCCCTCTTCCGGTCCAACGACTCCGGCATCACAAAGCTGATCCATAATACGGGCAGCTCTGTTAAATCCTATCTTGAACATTCGCTGGAGCATGCCAATAGAAGCTTTTTCTTTATCAATGATAAATTTACCTGCTTCTTCAAAATAGACATCTTTTTCCTCATTTCCGGAACCTGCACCTGCAATGCTGACAGTATTGACCTGCTGTTCGATCTGCGTATCATATGCCACTGTCGGATTTTTGCTGGAAAGGAATTCTACAATACTGCTGACCTCTTCATCCGATACAAACGCTCCCTGAAGACGTACAGGTTTCTGATATCCCTGAGGATAGAACAGCATATCTCCCTTTCCCAGAAGCTTTTCTGCTCCATTCATATCCAGAATGGTTCTTGAATCCACACCAGAGGATACAGAAAATGCAATTCTGGAAGGCATGTTTGCCTTGATAAGCCCGGTAATAACATTTACAGAAGGCCTCTGAGTTGCAATGATCAGGTGGATCCCGGCAGCACGGGCAAGCTGGGCCAGACGGCAGATAGCATCTTCCACTTCGCCCGGAGCAACCATCATAAGGTCAGCAAGCTCATCGACTATGATTACGATCTGAGGCATTTTTTCCGGCGGAGTTTCACCTTCCGGTATCTTCATATTTTCTACTTTACGATTATACTCTTCCAGATTACGTACATTAAATTCCGCAAAGGTATTATATCGGTTCATCATCTCCGTAACCGCCCAGTTTAAAGCTCCGGCTGCTTTTTTCGGATCAGTGACTACCGGAATAAAAAGATGGGGAATTCCATTATATACACTTAATTCAACTACCTTTGGATCGATCATGATCAATTTTACATCATCTGGTGACGATTTATATAAAATGCTGACGATCAGAGTATTAATACAGACAGACTTACCGGAACCGGTAGCTCCCGCGATCAGGAGATGCGGCATCTTGGCAATATCTGTTACAACAGGTTTTCCTGCGATATCCTTACCTACTGCAAAGGACAAGGTGGACTTTGCCCCCTGAAACTCCTGGGACTGGAGAATCTCCCTTAACATAACTGCATGATTTTCTTTATTCGGTACTTCGATGCCCACAGCTGCTTTGCCTGGAATGGGCGCTTCAATACGAATATCCGCTGTGGCAAGATTAAGTTTGATATCATCTGCAAGGCCTACGATACGACTGACTTTGACTCCCATTTCCGGCTGCAGTTCATACCGTGTAACCGTTGGTCCGCAGCTTACATTTGTGACAGTTACATTTACACCAAAATTATGAAGTGTCTCCTGAAGCTTCTGTGCCGTTTTGCGAAGATGAGCATCAGAGTCTCCCTGAGATTTTCCGCTTCCGCGTTTTAAAAGCTTTAAGGGCGGATAATGATATTCTTTTTTTTCTGCAGCTGTTTTTGTAGAAATCTCCTGTTGGATATTTTGTATTCCGTTTTCAATTTCTTTCTTGGAAGATTTTGGATTTTTATGAGGCTGAGATGGCTCAGGCGCAGCTGCTGTCTCCTGGGAAACAGAGTCTGCACTGTCAAAATCAAGAGATTCTGCAGGAGAAAAATCCTCAAAAAGATCCGGTACAGTTGCTTCTTCTGCAACAGGCTCTGATCTGTGGATCTGAAATTCCAACTGATCTTTTCCGGTTTCCTCTGCACCTGTTTCAACATTGTTGTCAGAGGAAGCGGCTGCTGGATTTAAATCAAACTCTGCAGCTGGCGGTCTGGAAGGTTCCAGCTTTGTACCTTCCAGAAATCCGTGACTTTCTTCGGATGACTGAGTTTGAGCAGACTGTCTGGAAACAGCCATTTCGTTTTCTGCCTCCAGTGCCTGGGCAGCTTTTTTTTCGGCTTCCAGAGTTTCCTCTAAACGACGGATCCTTTCTGCCTGACGAAGTTCTTTTTTCTGACGACGTTCTTGTTCACGAATCTCCTTTTTCAGATCACGCTCTGGCTGCCCCTCCATATAAAGTTCATGACCGCCTTTTACAAGCCCGAGAATTCCATCCCAGATTTTAAAAACAAAATCAAAAAAGGACTTCTGAGTAATAATGATCAAAGAGATCAACATGACTGCTATAATGATAATGTACCCGCCAGCTACTCCGAAGGCCTGGGTTGTTGACATGCAGATTGCGCCTCCTATCACACCTCCTCCGGTATGATATTCTGCACAGAGATGATAATAATCAGAAATCGTAGTACTCTGAATATATCCTTCTGTTAGAAGCTGAACAAATCCACACACGAAAATAAAAAATACAAGAGCTGCCAGAAGTTTTTTGTAAGCAAGCCTGTTACGTCTGTTTGACATAAAAAAAGCCGCCCCTACAAAAAGGAATACAGGAAAAACATAAGCCGGAAGTCCCATGATACCAAAACAGACGGTACTGATCTGTTCCCCTACTGTTCCTCCAAATCCAAGGTTGCTGAGTACCAGGATCATGGATGCAGCCAAAATGATCAGTAAAATGATCTCGGTCTGGAATCCACTGGCAGCTCCCTGCTTTTTGGAAGTGCTTTTTTTTCTGGCTGTATTTTTTCTAGTTGTTTTTGTGGTTCCCTTTTTTGCTGTCTGATTTTTTGCTGCTGCCATGTTCAGGCATCCCTCCTACTAACTGATGATTTATAACATATAATTTCCTACCAGCACTGCAATTCCAATGATAAAACAGTAATATGCAAAATAGCGGAACTGTATCCGATTTACCAGTTTAAGTAAAGTTCTGCAGGTAAAATACCCTACAACAGCAGAAACGATCATCCCCAGTACATAGGTAAATCCCAAGCCTATTGTCATATCGTTGGAAGCAAACTGTCCTAATTCCATGCAAAGTGCGCCAATAATAGCAGGTATTGAAATAATATAGGAATATTTCACTGCAAAGCTGCGGGTAAATCCGCTCATTAATCCCGCACTGATAGTAAGTCCGCTTCTGGAAAGTCCCGGAAACACAGAAAGTCCCTGACAGATACCAATCCACATGGCATTTCCGAATTCAGCATCCCGGGCAGCTTTGTGCCCTCCAAGACGACTGAAATCAACCACAAGAAGGAGAATTCCGGTAATCAGAATCCCTGCTCCGGGTATCAGTTTGGAATGAGAGGCAAGGGCAGCCAGCCTGCGCGCCGTATAACCCAGAAGTGCTGTAGGAATCATAGATACCCAGACTAAAAGTGCAAATTTCTTGTAAGTGCTGCTGATGATTTTGGCATAACGAAGTCGGTCTCCTGTTCTGTGGTTATGAATATAAAGGGACAGATTACCTATCATATCACAGAGCATGTCCACTGTTTCCAGACAAATACGGATAATGTCTTTTCGGAAGGTAAGAATCACAGCGGCAAGAGTTCCAAAATGGAGCATGGTCTCCAGAAGAAGCCCTGGTCCTCTTTCCATTCCCAAAAGATCCTGAATTATGCAGAGATGACCGAAACTGCTTACTGGAAGGAATTCCAGTATTCCCTGTATCACTGCCAGTAATACTATATATAATACCGTCATATTTCTATCCTTTTCTTTCGTCGGTTTTCCATCAGATCAGTGAAAACTGCTCACTGAACGAAACAAGTATATCATATTTCAAGGCAACTTACAAGAGAACACAGAAAAAATCGAACATGTGAGCGATAAAAAGAGGCCGGAAAACCCGGCCTCTAAATTCTGCTGTTATTTAGTTTGCATGAGGTAATCTTGCATCGATCATGTTCATGAGATGATCTGTAGAACGAAGCGGTGCAACAAATTCTGCATCCTCTACTGCAACCAGTTTAGCATTTTCACATGCAAGAACTCCACCGTAGATTTCGCCCATTTCTGCATAACGGTAAACAGGAAGTTTATCGTTCATTTCATCAGAGATATCTTCGATATCATCAAACGGCATCTCAACTTCATATACATGAGCCAGCTCTGCTGCAACTTCCCAGTTGGAGAATACTACGTCTTCTTCAATAGCCTGTTCTACAATCTGGAGTCTGCGCTCTGTATTAGTGAATGTACCATATGTAGATGCAAATCCTGTTCCCGGAATTACAACATCAGCAAGTTTTGCAGATTCAGTCATATGAGTATCGCAAACCATCAGGAATACCAGCTCTTTAAGAAGTGCCGGATCTGGATCTTCGCCAAATACCAGAAGTGCTTTTACACCTTCCATTGCTTCTGCGCCTGCAGTAACACCAAGATCGATCAGACCCTGACTGTTGTTTTTCGCTTTCAGCATAAGGATACCGTCACGAGCTTTTCCGATGTGACCGGAAACAACTGCAATGTCACCAAGAAGTGATGCTGCTTCAGTAGTTACAACATTCTGCTGGAATACGATCATTGCTTTCTTGGCATTTGCATACAGTTCAGCAATTTCTTTTGCGTCCTCGGATACGGAAGCATTTTCTACAGAAGCTTTAAATGCATCAAAGCCTTCTGCAGCTGTGCCCTTGCCCATATCTACCAGTGCTTTTGCAACGCCCTTGAAGAATCCAAGGCTGTTGTCTGTTTCGACAGTCTTATAAACAAAACTCATATGATCCTGTGCGTATCCTTCTGGATTTACAAGAATAACCTTAGCGCCGTTTTTAGCTGCCTGTTTCAGTTTCAGACGGATTACCTGATTTTCTTTTGCAATAAATCCTGCACAGAGGATCACTTCTGCAGAAAGAAGTTCATTGATGGTATTCGGTGTTGCATTTACGCCAAGAACCTTCTCAAGTCCGTTCTCTCTGTTGTTGAAGCAAAGTGTTTTAGCACCGATAGAATCTGCAAAGCTCTTGATCACATATGCTTCTTCATTTGTATATCTGTCAGAAATTGCTACTGCTACTGCATTTCTTCCATATTTAGCTGCAAGAGCCTCTGCTTTCTTAGTAGTAAGGACAAATGCCTCATGATAATCTACCTCAGTAAGCTCTCCGTCTTTTCTTGCCATTGGCTCAAGAAGCTTGCCTTCCATTACGGAGCAGTCAAAGCCGAATTTACCTCTTCCGCAGAGAAGTCCCTTATTCACAGCGCCTTCTCTGTCCGGTGCAGCTTTTACAAGCATATCACCGTAATTTTCCAGATGCATGGAGCATCCAACTGAGCAGTATGCACAGGTTGTGTCTGTAACATCTGTATCAAGAGGAACAGATTTTTCCAGAGTCAGGTTTTCCTGAAGAGCTCCTGTCGGACAAACACTTACACACTGACCGCAGGAAATACATCCTGTTTCAGAAAGCGGCTGCTCAAGTGCCGGCATAACTACTGTATCAAATCCACGTTTCACAAGGCCGAGAGCACCTACGCCCATCACCTCATCACAGGCACGTACACAAAGTCCGCAAAGGATACATTTGTTCGGATCTCTCAGAATGAACGGATGCTCATCATGGAATTCCACTTCATTGATATCTCCTGCCAGACGGTCAGGATCTACATTATACATGTTTGCGTAGGAGATAAGTTTACATTCAAAGTAATCCTTACATCCGCACTCCAGACAACGGTGAGCTTCCTCAACTGCCTGCTCTTCGTCATATCCGAATACAACCTCTGTAAAGTTGTCTTTTCTTTCTTCTGCATTCAGCTGTTCCATAGTCGGACGGCACATTCTCTCACGGTCTTCAAATGTAGCCGGAGTTACGTCCTTTTTGGTTACATAATAGTTTGGCTCGTATTTGATCTCTTCTCCACGAAGATAAGCATCTACGATCAGATAGCTCTTCTTTGCATCACCGATAGACTCAACTGCGATGGAGATCTTGTCATTACCACAGTCACCGCCGGCAAATACTCCAGGAAGTGCTGTCATATAGGTATCCTTATCGTATACAAGGCCGCCCTTTCTTGTAAGCTCAACGCCTTCCATGCCTTCTGCATTTACTCTCTGTCCGATAGCCAGGATGACAGTATCTACGTCGATAGTCTCTGTCTTGCCTTCTACCGGAACCGGTGCGCGACGACCGGAAGCATCCGGCTCACCAAGTTCCATAACCTGAAGTACCATCTGACGGCAATGTCCGTTTTCGTCAGAGATGATCTCAAGAGGATTTGTCAGGTTCAGGAAGATTACGCCCTCTTCCTCTGCCTCTTCGATCTCGATCATATCTGCAGGCATCTCGTCTTTTGTTCTTCTGTAAATATTATAAACCTTGTCAGCGCCAAGACGTACTGCTGTACGGCAGGCATCCATAGCTGTGTTGCCGCCGCCGACGATAGCAACGTTTTTGCCAAGGTCAATGTCTTCATTGCGGACAACCTTACGAAGGAAATCGATACCACCGATCACACCTTCTGCATCCTCGCCTTTACAGCGGACACCGGTGGATACCCATGCACCAATACCTACACAGACAGCGTCATAATCTCTGCGGATAGTTTCAAAGGAAATATCCTCGCCGATCTTGGTGTTTGTGACCATGGTCACGCCCATTTTTTCAAGAACTGCAATCTCTTCATCCAGAACTTCTTTCGGAAGACGGTATTCCGGAATACCGTAACGAAGCATACCGCCAAGCTTCGGCATTGCCTCATAGATGGTGATATCATGACCAAGCTGACGAAGGAAGTATGCCATGGAGATACCGTAAGGACCACCGCCGATAATGGCAACGTTCTTGCCTGTATCCGGCTCACAGTCCGGAACAAACGGATCTTCGCCAAATTCATCTGTATCTGCAGCAAATCTCTTCAGATTTGCAATAGCGATCGGCTCGTCTACCAGACCACGGCGGCAGGCTGTCTCACATGGATGAGGACAGACACGTCCGATTGCGCCCGGAAGCGGAATATTTTCTCTGATCAGTTTGATTGCTTCTTCATACTGACCATTTGCGATCAGTCCTACATAACCCTGACAGTCTGTTCCAGCCGGACATGCAAGCATACATGGCGGACGGCAGTCTCCTTTATGGTTGGAAAGAAGAAGCTCCAGGTTTGTTTTTCTGGATTCAATTACACGTGGTGTATTGGTATGGATGATCATGTTCGGTGCAATCTCTGTTGCACAGGCTTTCCAAAGCTTTGGATTACCTTCCATTTCTACCATACAAAGTCCACATGCACCGTAAATTTCTGTTCTTTCATCATAGCAAAGAGTAGGGATAAAAATATCGTTCTCTTTGCAGACATCAAGAATGGTCTGTCCGGGAAGTCCGTAGACCTCTTTTCCGTCGATATTTAATCTGTATTTATTCACAGTCTATACCTCCTATTAAACTCTCTTTACTGCACCAAATTTACAGGATTCTTCACACTTGCCGCACTTAATGCAGATAGCCGGATCGATCTTATGCTGCTGTTTTTTCTCGCCGCTGATCGCTCCAACCGGGCAGTGTCTTGCACAGGCTGTACAGCCCTTGCAGTCCTCTGTGATCTCGTAGTGAATAAGAGCCTTACAGGATTTTGCAGTACATTTATGATTGTAAATATGATCCTCATACTCATTGCGGAAGTATTTCAGGGTAGTCAGTACCGGGTTCGGGGCAGTCTGTCCAAGTCCGCACATAGCGCCGTCCTTGATCTTTGCTGCAAGTTCTTCCAGAAGTTCGATATCTCCGTCACGGCCCTCGCCTTTTGTGATTCTTTCCAGAATCTCCAGCATTCTCTTAGTACCGATACGGCAGTAGTTACATTTACCGCAGGATTCTTTCTTTGTAAAGTCAAGGAAGAAACGAGCCATATCTACCATACAGGTGTCCTCATCCATAACGATCATACCGCCGGAACCAACGATAGCACCTGTTTTATTGATATCTTCATATGTAACCGGAGTATCGATCAGCTCTGCCGGGATACATCCGCCGGATGGTCCGCCCATCTGAACAGCTTTGAATTTCTTGTCGTTTTTGATTCCTCCGCCAATGTTGTAAATAACCTCTTTCAGAGTCATTCCCATAGGAACTTCTACAAGGCCGCCCTTTTTGATCTTACCTGCAAGGGCAAATACTTTGGATCCTTTGGACTTCTCGGCACCTCTGTCAGCAAATGCCTGACCGCCGTTTGCAATGATCCATGCAACGTTTGCATAGGTTTCTACGTTGTTGATGTTAGTCGGAAGCTTCCAGTAGCCTTTAGCAGCCGGGAATGGAGGTTTCAGACGAGGCATACCTCTCTCTCCTTCCAGAGAAGCGATCAGAGCGGTTTCTTCACCACATACAAATGCACCTGCACCTGCTTTAATGCGGATATCGAAGCTAAAATCTGTACCAAACAGATTCTTTCCTAAATAACCTTTTTCTCTTGCCTGTGCCATAGCGATTTCCAGACGTGCGATTGCAAGCGGATACTCAGCACGGCAGTAAATGATACCTTCTGTGGCTCCGGCAGCAAAACCGCCGATGATCATACCTTCCAGAAGGGAGTGGGGATCGCCCTCAAGTACAGAACGGTCCATGAATGCGCCGGGGTCACCCTCGTCTGCATTACATACCATATATTTCTGTGCACCTTTGTTGGATTTGATGGCATTCCATTTGAACCATGTAGGGAAGCCGGCACCTCCACGTCCACGAAGTCCGGAAACTTTGATCTCCTCGATTACTTCGTCCGGAGTCATGGATGTAATAACTTTGCGTGCCGCCTCATAACCACCGGTAGCTATGTACTCTTCAATCTTCTCAGGATTAATCTGTCCACAGTTGCGGAGAACGATTCTCTGCTGCTGGGAAAGGAAAGCCTCATCCTCGGCTGGGATTACATATTCTTCTACTGGTTTGCCGCCCATCAGGTGTTCTTCCACGATGCGCTCTACTTTATCTGTTGTACATTTGACATATCTTGCCTCAAGAGCGCCTTCATCGTTATATACGTCAACGATAGGCTCCAGATAACAGGTACCGATACATCCTGTTTTGTCGATTACGACATTTGAAAGATTTTTTTCTGCTACGATGCGCTGAAACTCATCAGAGGTCTTCTTCGCTCCGGTAGCAATACCACAGCTGCCTTGTCCTACAACAACTTTCATATCTCTACCTCCTATGCGTTTTTCGCTTTATAATCGTCAAGGATCTTCTTAACGGAAGATTTTGTCAGGTTTCCATATGTTTCTTCACCGTCTGCTGATTTCACCATCATAACAGGCGCCAGAGAACAGCATCCAAGACATGCCACGTTATTCAGTGTAAACAGGCCGTCCTCTGTTGTTTCTCCGTCTTTGATCCCAAGGTGCTCGCAAACAGCCTCCTCGATCATATCAGAACCATTTACATGACAGGCTGTACCTTTACAGAGCATGATAAGGTATTTACCGATCGGCTGTAAGCGGAACTGTGCATAGAACGTTGCCACACCATAAATCTTGGCAGGCATGATCCCGGTTCTCTCTGCGATATAATTGATCGCATCCATGGAAAGATAGCCGTAGATATCCTGAGTCTGCTGAAGGATAGTGATCAGACTTCCCGGTACCTTAGCGTATTTCTCAAGCACCGGAGCCAGTTCAGCGAATGACCCGTTGTCACTGTTCTGACATCCACACGTATTGCTCATATGATTGTCCCTCCTATATAAAATATAATAAACTGCTCATTCTATGGTATTATATCACAAAAGAAAG